>JAFEDP010000605.1 GCA_018241545.1 Pseudomonadota bacterium | reverse complement strand
TTGATCCCGAGGTACGCGCCGGCGCGCCATGCCGGCATCAACAGCAGCGTCGCATCCGGCGCGCCGGGCACCGGCACGGTGTGGTGATGCCGCACCGGCGCGGTGCAGCCGTCGCGGAACAGGCGCTCGAGGGCCGGCAGCAAGGCGGCGGGCGCGAGCAGCGCGGCGGTCGTGGCGGCGTCGACGGTTCGCATGCCGGCGATTATCGCACCGACCGGGCAGTGGCTGGCCGGCGTCCGTCGTGCGACCGGCGCCGTGCCACGCAGCGGGCGCGCGTTGGCACGTCGGCGCGCGATCGGTCACGATCGGGAGCGGGGCGACACGGGGGAGGCTTATGTCACGCGGTCTCGGCAGCGGATGGGCGAGCGCAGTCGTCATCGGCTGCATCACCGGCATCGTGCTGACGGCCGACCGCCTTCCGCTTCGGGTCGCATGCCACTTCGGTCCCGGCGGCCTCGCCAACGGGTTCATGGCGCGCGCGGCCTACCTCCAGTACACGATCGGCCTGCTGCTCATCGTGCCGCTGCTGGTCGCGAGCGGGATCCTGATCGCCGTACGGTTCTTCCCGCAGGGCCTGAAGGTCCCGGATCGGGACTACTGGCTGGCGCCGCAGCGTCGCGAGGAGACCGCGCAGTACCTGCTGGTGCACACCACGTGGCTCGCCGCGCTGCTGGCGGTGCTGGTGTTCGCGATCCACCTGCTGGTGGTAGAGGCGAACCGCTCGGTGCCGGCGCGGCTCGACACGGGCCACTTCGTCGGCGCGCTGGCCGGGTTCTTCATCGCCCTGGTCGTCTGGGTGGGCGCGCTGCGGCGTCGCTTTCGCCGCGAATAGCGACCGGGTCGCGGCCCGCCCGGCTCAGCCGGCGCCCTCGGGCGGGTAGACGCCGTAGCGCGCGAAGCGCACGACCACGGCATCCCCCGGAGCGTAGGCCTCGCTGCGGAAGCGCTCGCGCTCGATCTCGGCGACGACCGGATCGGGGCCCGCGCCGTCGAGTGCGAGTTCGACGTGCACGAGCGGTCCGACGACGCGCACGCCGGTCACGCGCCCGGGCCAGCCGGCACCGGAGCGCGACAGCAGCACGTCCTGCGGCCGCACGACGACCGCGAGGCGCGCGTCCGGGCCGTCGGACGGCACGGCCGGCAGCGGTCCGACGTGCAGCGAGCCACCGCGGCGTTCGGCCGGCAGCTCGTTCGACGCGCCGACGAAGCGGTGCACGAAGCCGCTACGCGGCTCGTCGTAGATCTCGGCCGGGGAGCCGCGCTGCTCGATGCGGCCACGCTGCATCACGATCACGGCATCGGCCACCTCGAGGGCCTCCTGCTGGTCGTGCGTGACGAACAGGCTCGTGAAGTGGAGCGCGTCGTGCAGCCGTCGCAGCCAGCGGCGCAGCTCGCGCCGCACCTGCGTGTCGAGCGCACCGAAGGGCTCGTCGAGCAGCAGCACCTGCGGCTCGACCGCGAGCGCGCGCGCCAGCGCGACGCGCTGGCGCTGCCCGCCGGACAGCTGCTGCGGCCGGCGGCCCGCCGCCCAGTCGAGCTGCACGAGGCCGAGCAGTTCCTCGACCTTGGCGCGGATCGCAGCGCGCGGCGGCCGCTCGCGCCGCGGCCGGACGCTGAGCCCGAAGGCGACGTTGTCGTACACGGTCATATGACGAAACAGCGCATAGTGCTGGAACACGAATCCCACCCGCCGCTGCTGCACCGGCAGGTCAGTCGCCTCACGCCCCTGCAGGAAGACCCGCCCGCGGTCCGGCGTCTCGAGGCCGGCGATGATCCGCAGCAGCGTCGTCTTGCCGCAGCCGGACGGGCCGAGGATC
>JAFEDP010000604.1 GCA_018241545.1 Pseudomonadota bacterium | reverse complement strand
GGCCGAGGCTGGGTGGTCCAGCGCCCGTTGACTCAGCATCATGCGACACGGTGCGACAAGGGGTTGACGCCGTCGACGGCACGCCACTCGGAAGATCCTGCGCGTGCAGCGAGGCTGCGAACGTGAGCCCCGCGAGCGCTGCGAGCACGGCGGCCGGGCGCCGCTGCAAATGCGAGCCGCTCAAATGCCGTGCCACGCGCGAACGTGCTGCTGTTCTCATGATGCTCGAACGTAGTCGGGCGCTGCCGCTTGCCCCGGCCGGCCGGTCCACGGCCGCGTGGCGCCCGCAGGAAGAAGCGGCACTCTCCGGTCGCTGGACCATACGGCGTCCCGCTGCGGACCCCGGGCGTCACTCGACGCCCGGGACCACGACGATGACTGCATTGCTGAGCGCAACGAGACGTTGGGGAAGCCGTTGATCTCGTCGCTGTGGAACCAGATGAATTCGTCGGCGGCATGCATTGCGCCTGCCGTGTCGAAGTACTGCTGGTCAGCTGTCCAGCTCTTCTCGTCGTCGTCCCACGTCACGGACGCGACGAGTACCGGCGCCGCACCAGATGGTCCGCCGGCCAGTGACGGCATCGGCACGGTGGGGTAGCGGTAGTCCAGTGGATTCTGCAGCGTGGTGCCGCGGCCGGGCGGACTGAGCAGTTCATACGCGCCCTTCATCTGATTGAGAGCGGGAGATGAGATTTCGAGACCGCTCAGATTGACCGTGCCTTCCCACCACGTGCCGAAGACTGCATTCGCCTGAGACTGATCGATGCGTGCGCCGAGCCAGAGCTGCGCCGCGTTGAAGGCACCCGCAATCTCGGCGACGTCGTCGATGCTCAGCGTTTCGGAGCCGCGCAGTACTCCGTAAGTCGCATCAAAGCCCTCCAGCATTCGGTCGAACGCATGTGCCGCAGAGGCGAGGTACCGCTCCGTACCGGTCACGCGCCCGGCCTCGATGAGCCCGCGAATCCGATAAGCGGTCTGGGCCGGACGGGGCTCGCGCATCGTCACGAGTCGATTGGCCCACTGATCGACCAGAATTCGCGCGCGCTTGTGGACGGCCGCGTCGCTCGAGGTGGCGGCGTACCAGACGACTGACTGGATGCCAAGACTCAAGTCACGCGCGGATCGCGGGTGCGTCGAGGCGACGATCTCGAACTGCGCCGCGGCGAGGCTGCGGAACTGCTGGGCAGCCACCGGGTCCGAGTAGCGATTCTCCGGGGGATAGCTGGCCGGAGCGGCGTTCGGGCCCTGATTGTTGGCCTGATCGGATGTGCCATAGAGATCTGCACCGTCGCTGAAGGCAGTCAGGAGTGCGTAGTCGCCCACCAGCGAGTCCTCGTAGTGCTCGACGTCGCCAAGGTATGCGGCGAGCTGCATCTTCACCATGGTCGCGAGCACCATGCCTACGAAGCGCTGCGAGGAGCCGAACGTGTCCACGCCGGCCTGGCCGAAATGAGCGTCGCGATGAAAGAGCTTCGCCCACTCGAGCTCCTTGGTCATGGTCACCGCCGTTGCTTCCGTCGTCAGGCGCGCCGGTCCACCCTTCCAGTGCAGCGTCGCGAAGTCCTGTTGATTCGGCATCGTGACGTAGTGAGGATCGCCGCCTGCATAGATCACGGCGAGCAGGGAAGGATTGACCGGCGGCATGACCGGATCCGACGGCGCAGCGCCGACCGCGGTCATCATCGACTGCATCATGGACATGAACTTCTGGTCCATCGGAATGGACACGCCGAGGCCGCTCTGCATGGTCAGCGTCATCATGCTGTACCGCGAGTACCAGTAGGCTTCCTCATTCGCCGTGTCGGAGGAATATCCGGACACCTG
>JAFEDP010000603.1 GCA_018241545.1 Pseudomonadota bacterium | reverse complement strand
CATGCGATCGCCCTGGACCAGCAGCGCCTGCTCCTCGACGAACGGCGCCGCCCCGGCGACGCCGGCCGCCGCCGCCGCGCGGCGCGCGACCGCGTCGGCGTCGAAGGCGGCGCCCGCGGCCGGCATCAGGGTCGCGTGCGCCGACAGGCTCAGCAGCCGCTCGCGCAGCTCGCCCTCGAAGCCGTTCATCACCGACAGGATCACGATCAGCGCCGTGACCCCGAGCGCGACCCCCGACAGCGACAGCCAGGTGATCAGCGACACGCCGGTGGAGCCGGAGCGCACGTAGCGCAGCGCGACGAAGAGTTCCAGGGGCCGGAGCATCGGGGAATTAGACCACGGGCATCCAGAAGTGCGAACCGCGTCATGGTCCGGGCGCGCCGGGGCGGCGGCGGTCCCGGGACGCGGTGATATATTGTCACCTCGGAGGTGCCGCCATGCACAAGACCGCCCGATTCCTCGCCTGCGCCCTGAGCGCCACGCTCGCGGCCGCCGTGGCGCGGCCGGCCCTGGCACAGGAGGCCGCCCCGCCGGCCGAGCCCGCGGCGGCCCCGGCCGCCGCTGCGAGCGCCGAGCACCCGGATCGCGGCATGCACATGAGCGCGGTTGAGGCCCGCTTCGGGGCCCCGGCGCAACGCTATCCGGCGGTCGGGCAGCCGCCGATCACGCGCTGGGACTACCCCGGCTTCGTCGTCTACTTCGAGAACGACCTCGTGCTGCACGCGGTGGTGCTGGGCGCCGGCGGCTGAGGCCGTCCCGCGGCCGGCGTCAAGTCGTTACCGCGCGCCCGCCAATCGGTATCCTCTCGACCCCCACCCGGCGCGCCACCGCGCAGCCGGGCGCCGCCCATTGCCCGTCCGGAACCGCCGCGCCGTGCCGACCGTCCTCGAACCGCTGCTGCCCGCGCCGACGCGCCCCGAGGTCCGCTGGGGCGAGCTCTACGGCGGCGCGCTCGCGCTCGCCATCGCCGAGGCCGCCCGCGCGCACGCGGGCCCCCTGCTCGTGCTCGCCGCCGGCGCGCGCGAGGCCGAGC
The DNA here is from genome assembly GCA_018241545.1 of Pseudomonadota bacterium. Classification (GTDB taxonomy): domain Bacteria; phylum Pseudomonadota; class Gammaproteobacteria; order Steroidobacterales; family Steroidobacteraceae; genus CAIKZZ01. The sequence continues at coordinate 799 of JAFEDP010000603.1, read as the reverse complement.
GGCTGGCCGAGGAGCTGCGCTTCTACGCCTCCGCGGCGCTGCCGGTGCTGGGCCTGCCCGACTACGAGACCCTGCCCTACGACGTGTTCTCGCCGCACCCGGACATCACCTCGCAGCGGCTCGCCTCGCTCGCGGCGCTGCCGGGGCTCAAGCACGGGCTCATCGTCGTGGCGGTGGACGCGCTCGCGATGCGCCTGCCGCCGGCGGCCTTCGTCGCGGCGCATACGCTGCAGCTCGCGAGCGGCGAGCGCCTCGACCCGGCGGGCTTTCGCGAGCGCCTGAGCGCCGCCGGCTACGCGAGCGTGTCGCAGGTGGCCGCCCCCGGCGAGGTGGCGCTGCGCGGGTCGCTGATCGACCTGTGGCCGATGGGCGCGGAGGCGCCGTACCGCGTCGACCTCGACGACGACCGCATCGACAGCATCCGCACCTTCGACCCGGAGACGCAGCGCTCGGGCGAGCGGCTCGAGCGCATCCGGCTGCTGCCGGCGCGCGAGTTCGAGCTGACGGCCGAGGCCATCAAGGACTTCCGTCGCCGCTACCGGCAGCGCTTCGAGGGCGACGTCACGCGCTCGCAGGTCTACAAGAGCGTCAGCGAGGGCCTGCCGGTCGGCGGCATCGAGTACTACCTGCCGCTGTTCTTCGACGCGCTCGCGACCCTGTTCGACTACCTGCCGCCCGCCACGCTCCTCGTCGACGCCTGCGGCGCCGAGGCGGTCGCCGCCCGCGGCTGGGAGGCGATCGGCGAGCGGCACGAGCAGCGCCGCCACGACATCGAGCGACCGCTGCTGGACCCGGCCGA
>JAFEDP010000602.1 GCA_018241545.1 Pseudomonadota bacterium | reverse complement strand
GGAATCCGGCATCGCGAGGCTGCCGAAGATCGCCGGGCGCCCGGCGCGGAAGATGCCGGCCTTCTCGCGGCCGATGTCCTCGACCGTGGGGCCGAGGTACTCGGTGTGGTCGAGGCTGATCGACACCACCACCGCGACGTCGGCGTCGACGGCGTTGACCGCGTCGAGCCGCCCGCCGAGGCCGACCTCGAGCACCAGGCAGTCGAGCGGCTCGTCGGCGAACGCGGCGAGCGCGGCTGCGGTCGCGTACTCGAAGTAGGTCAGCGTGGCCGCGCCGCGCGCGGCCTCGATGCGCTCGAACACCTCCACCAGGCGCGCCGCCTCGATCTCGCGCCCGTCGATGCGGATGCGTTCCTCGTAGCGCGTCAGGTGCGGGGAGGTGTAGAGGCCGACGCGCCGGCCGGCGGCGCGCAGCACCGCATCGAGCAGCGCCGTGACCGAGCCCTTGCCGTTGGTGCCGCCGACGGTGATCACCGGGGCGCGCGGCCGGGCGAGCCCGAGGCGCCCGAGCACGGCGCGGATGCGCTCCAGCGAGAAGTCCATCGCGCGCGGATGCGCGTGCTGCTGGTACTCCAGCCACTCCGGCAGCGACCGCGGCACCGGATCAGGCCGCCTGCGGCGGCTGCTGCGTCAGGAGGCGCAGGAGGGAGGCGATGCGCTCGCGCAGGTCGCGCCGGTCGACGATCATGTCGATGGCGCCCTTCTCGAGCAGGAACTCGCTGCGCTGGAAGCCCTCCGGCAGCGTCTCGCGCACGGTCTGCTGGATCACGCGCGGCCCGGCGAAGCCGATCAGCGCGCGCGGCTCGCCGATGTTGACGTCGCCGAGCATCGCGAGGCTGGCGGAGACGCCGCCGGTGGTCGGGTCGGTCAGCACCGAGACGAACGGCAGGCGCTCGCGCGCGAGCCGCGCCAGCGCGCCGGCGGTCTTGGACATCTGCATCAGCGAGTACAGGCCTTCCTGCATGCGCGCCCCGCCGCTCGAGGAGAAGCACACGAGCGGCATCCGGTAGCGGATGCAGTGGTCGACCGCGCGCACGAAGCGCTCGCCGACCACCGAGCCCATCGAGCCGCCCATGAACTTGAACTCAAAGGCGGCGGCGACGATCTCGAGGCCGGTCAGGGTGCCGGCCATGACCACGAGCGCGTCGGTCTCGCCGGTCGACTTCTGCGCCGCCAGCAGCCGGTCGCTGTAGCGCTTGGAGTCGCGGAACTTGAGCGGGTCCTCGGGACGGACGCGGGTGGCGAGCTCGGAGGCGGAGCCCGGGTCCAGGAAGCGCTTGAGGCGCTCGCGCCCGTCGATGCGCATGTGGTGCGAGCACTTCGGGCAGACGTTCAGGTTGCGCTCGAGCTCGGCGCGGTACAGCACCGCGTCGCAGGCCTCGCACTTGATCCACAGCCCCTCCGGCACCGAGCGCGTGCGCCGCTCGGTCTTGATGCGCGAGGGAATGATCTTCTCGAACCAGGTCATCCGGGGCCTTCCGGCAGTGCCGAGGCGCCGATCATAGCGGAAACCCCGGGCGGGGCCCGGCGCGGGATCCCGGCCTCGGGCGGGTAGTCGACCGCGGCGAAGTACAGCCCGCCGGGCGGGGCGGTGGGCCCCGCGGCGCGCCGGTCGCGCCCGGCCAGCACCGCCGCCAGCCACTCGGGCGGGCGCGCGCCCTCCCCCACCTTGATCGCCGAACCGACGATGTTGCGCACCATGTGGTGCAGGAACGCGTTCGCCGTCAGCTCGAACTCCACGAGCTCGCCGTGGCGGCGCACGCTGATCCGGTCGAGGCGGCGCACCGGCACGCGCGACTGGCACTCGGCGGCGCGGAAGGCCGAGAAGTCGTG
>JAFEDP010000601.1 GCA_018241545.1 Pseudomonadota bacterium | reverse complement strand
CGGCCGCCAAGGTCGCGACCGTGCAGCCGCTCAAGGCCGACGAGCCGGCTCGGCCGGGCGGCGCGCCGCTGCCCGCGGCCGGCCCGCGCAAGGCGACTGCTGCCAAGGCCTGAGCGATGACCGAGGTCGCAGAACAGACCCTGCACGTCGTCTCCAAGGAGCTGTCCGCGACGCTCGCCGAGGCGCGCGCCGCGATCGAGGCCTTCGCCGAGCGCTCCGAGGACCGGGCCCAGCTCGAGACCTGCGCCGCACGCCTGCACGAGGTGCACGGCGTGCTGCGGCTCGTCGAGGTCTACGGCGCGGCGCTGCTGGCCGAGGAGATGGAGCAGGTCGCGCGTTACCTGCTCGACAACGCCGCGGACCATCGCAACCAGCCGGAGAGCCTCGACGCGCTGATGCGCGCGATGGTGCAGCTGCCGGCATACCTCGAGCGCGTGCTCGGCGGCGGGCGCGACCTCGCGCTCGTGCTGCTGCCGCTGCTCAACGACCTGCGCGCGGTGCGCGGGCACGCCCTGCTCTCCGAGGGCACGCTGCTGCTGCTCAACCTGACCTCCGACCGCCAGCCGCAGCCGGTGGCGCAGAAGGCCGGCGAGCCGCCGCTGACGGTGGCGCAGTGGGCGCGGCGCCTGCGGCCCCGCTTCCAGACCGGGCTGCTCGGCTGGATCCGCGGCGAGCGGGCCACGCAGCACCTCGAGATCCTGTCGGTGGTCGCCGAGCGCCTCGAGCAGGTCGCGACGCGCCAGCCGGTGTTCCAGCTGTGGTGGGTCGTCGGCGCGGTCATCGAGTCGCTGCGCGAGGGCGGCCTCGAGGGCACCGCGACCATCAAGCGGCTGCTCGGCCAGGCCGACCGCGAGCTCAAGCGCCTGTACGAGACCGGTGAGCCGCGCTACGCGGAGTCGCCACCGCTCGACCTGCTGAACAACCTGCTCTACTACGTCGCCCGCGCCACGAGCGCCGGTCCGCGCACCGCGGCGGTGCGCGCCTCGTTCAAGCTGCAGGAACTGCTGCCGGTCTCCGAGCAGATCGAGCAGGAACGCGAGAACCTGTCCGCGCCCTCGGTCAAGCTGATGGAGACCGTGGCGGGCGCGATCAAGGAGGACCTGTCGCGGGTCAAGGACGTCCTCGACATCTTCGTCCGCAAGGGCGGTGCGCAGGTCGAGGAACTGGCCGTGCAGCTCGAGATGCTGCGCAAGATCAGCGACACGCTCGGCGTACTCGGACTCGGCGACCTGCGCACCAAGGTGCAGGCGCAGACGCAGCGCCTCAAGGACATCGTCGCCCGCAAGCAGTCGCCCGACGACGGCGTGCTGGTCGACATCGCGGCGGTGCTGATCAACGTCGAGGACAACCTGGACGCGCAGCTGGTGCGGCTCATCATGCCGAACCGCGCGCCGTCCGCCGAGGGTGAGCCCGACGCCGAGTTCCAGCGCGTGCAGAACGCCGTGCTGCGCGAGTGCATCGTCAACCTGGCGCGCATCAAGGAGTCGATCGCGGCCGCGATCGCCAAGACCGAGCCGTCCGGCGCCGACCAGGTGCCGGCGCTGCTGCGCGGCATCACGGCCGGCCTGCTGATGCTCGGGCGCAGCCGCGCCGTGGACGTGCTCGAGCACGTGGGCCGCCACGTCGCCGCGATGCTCGCGCCGCAGGCGGGCGTCGTGCAGAACCGGCTCGACCGCCTGGCCGACGCCATCGTGTCGGTCGAGTACTACATGGAGACGCTGCAGAGTGGGCGCAGCGATCCGTGGTACATGCTCGACAACGCCGAGACCTGCCTGCGGGCGCTGGATGCGGCGGTGGCCGCGCCGGCGGCGGTGGCGCCCGCGGTGGCTGCGCACGATG
>JAFEDP010000600.1 GCA_018241545.1 Pseudomonadota bacterium | reverse complement strand
GAACGGGCGCATCGCCGAGTCCTGGGGCGAGCTCGACTTCGCGGGGCTGCTGCGCCAGCTCGCGACGGCGCCGCCATGAGCGTGCACGGCGGCGGCTGCGCCTGCGGCCGGTTGCGCTTCGTCGCCGAGGCCGAGCCGCTCGACAGCGGCTACTGCCACTGCCGGCTGTGCCAGCGCACGACCGGCGCGCCGGTGCTCGCCTACGCCTCGTTCCCGGTCGCCGCGTTCCGCTACACGGCGGGCGAGCCGGCGCGCTACGCCTCCTCGCCGGCCGGGGCACGCGAGTTCTGCCCGGCCTGCGGCACGCAGATCGCCTACCGCCGCCGCCTCGACCCGCGCACGGTCGACGTCAACGTGGGGGCGCTCGATGAGCCGGCGCGCTGCCCGCCGCGCCGCCACCTGTGGACCTCGAGCCGGATCCCGTGGCTCGAGCTCGCCGACGACTGGCCGCGCCACGTCGCCGGCGCCGGCGACCCGCCCGGCTGAGCGCGGTGCCGGCGCTCAGGCTCGCGGCGATCCGGCGCGACGGCCGCCTCGACGCGGGGGCGGCCGACCTCGGGGCGGTGCCGCCCGACGTGCTGCCCTCGACCGTGGCGCTCTACGCCGAGCGCGGCTACGACCCGCCCTTCCTCGGCTACCTCGCGCTCGAGGGCGGGCGCGCCGTCGGCACCTGCGCGTTCGCCGCGCCGCCCGCGCGCGGGCGGGTGGAGATCGCCTACTTCACGTTCCCGGGCGAGGAACGCCGCGGCGTCGCGAGCGCGATGGCGGCGGCGCTGGTCGCGCTCGCGCGCGCCGCCGATCCCGCGCTCCTCCTCTACGCGCACACGCTGCCCGGACCCGGCGCCTCGGCCACCGTGCTCGCGCGCAGCGGCTTCGCGCTCACCGGGACCGTGCGCCACCCCGAGGACGGCCCGGTGTGGGAGTGGCGGCTGCCGCCGCCGGCGGCGCTTTGCGGGCCGGGCGTGGCGGGGTAGATTGCGCGCGCCCGTCCGCCCAGCGTGAGCCGATGCCCGCGACCCCCGCACCGATGACTGCCCCCGGCGCGCGCCAGCGCTGCGTCGGCTGCGGAGCCGAGTTCGCGCCCGGCGACGGCCCGGTGCACCGCTACCTCGAATCCGCGCCCGGCTGCTGGGCGCGCTACGGCGAGCTGCTCGCGCGCGAGTACGCCGATCGCGCCGTGTACCCGGTGCACCGGCTCTCGGTCGACGCCTACGCCGTGCAGCATCCCGGCCGGGAATCGCCGCAGACGATCCAGTCGGCGGCCGTGCACCTGATCCGCCTGAGCCTGCTGCTCGAGCAGGGGCTCGCGCCGGAGCGCGCCAACGCCGTGATGGTCGAGGCGAGCGGTCGGCGCACGACCTATCGCTGGCTCGAGCCACCGCCGGTGCGCGGCACGGTGACCGTCGCCGATCTCGACCCGGCCGCGCCGGCGGCGGAGTACGTGCGCGCCGTGCGACGCTGGGCCGAGGACGTCTGGGCCGCCTGGCAGGTGCACCACGACACGGTCCGACGCTGGCGCGACGAGCGGGTGCGGCGCTGATGCGCTGGGACTGGGTGCCGCACGCGCTGCTCGCGCTCGGCGCCTTCGGCGGCCTGTACCTGCTGCTGCGCGTCGCCTCGCGCGCGTGGGGCGAGCGCTGGGCGGCCTGGCGCCGCCGGCCGCGCTGGCAGCAGCTCGTGGTCCTGCTCGCGCTCGGCTGGCTGGCGCTGCGCGTCGCGCGGCTCGGCTGGCGCGCGCTGCTCGTCTACGCCGGCACGCTCGCGCTCCTCGCCGCGTGGGGCGAGCTCGCCGCGCACGATCGCGCGCGCGCGCGCCGCAATGCCCCTTGACGCGCGACGGCGCCGGTC
>JAFEDP010000005.1 GCA_018241545.1 Pseudomonadota bacterium | reverse complement strand
GAGCGCCGGTCTTCCACCAGGGCCGCCTGTACGTGCCGGTGTCCTCGCTCGAGGAGGCGTCCGCCGACCCCAAGTACCCCTGCTGCACGTTCCGCGGCTCGGTCGTCGCCTATGAATCGGCCAGCGGGCGGCTGCTGTGGAAGACACACACGATCGACGCGGCCCCGGTCAAGGTGGGCGAGACCGAGATCGGGACGCCGGTCCTGGCGCCGTCCGGCGCCGCCGTCTGGAACAGCCCGACCATCGACGCCAGGCGCGGCCTGCTGTACGTCGGCACCGGCGACAACTACTCCTCCCCGGCGAATGACCGCAGCGACGCGATCCTGGCCCTCGATCTCGCCACCGGCCGGGTGCGCTGGTCGTGGCAGGTCTTCAAGGATGACGCCTGGAACGTCGGTTGCATGCTCAAGAACGCCAACTGCCCGAAGCCGGCGGGACCCGACTTCGACATCGGCGCGGGCACGATGCTGGTCCGCGACGTCGAAGGTCGTGACCTGATCGTCACCGGCCTCAAGAGCGGCATGGCGCTCGCCGTCGACGCGGACACGCACGACCGCTCGCTCTGGCACCGCACGCTCGGCCGGGGGAGCACCCAGGGCGGCATCCAGTTCGGCATGGCGACCGACGGCACGCGCGTGTTCGTGCCCATCTCCGACATCGGCAAGAAGGTCGACCCCGACTATCCCGGCGATCCGCATCCCGGCCTCTATGCACTCGACCTGCGAACGGGCGAGCTGCTCTGGTCCCAGCCGGCGCCGGACCGCTGCGCCGGCCGGCAGTTCTGCGACCCCGGCATCCTGGCCGCCATCAGCGCCTCGCCGGCCGCCGTCTTCGCCGGTCACCTGGACGGGATGCTGCGCGCATACGACGTCGCGACGGGCCGGGTGCTGTGGGAGTACGACACGCTGCAGGACGTCAAGACGGTGTCCGGCGAGGTCGCGCACGGCGGGTCGATGGGCGGTGGCGGCCCGGTGCTCTACCACGGCACGCTGTACGTCGCCTCCGGCTACGGCATGTACTTCCACCTGCCGGGCAACGTGCTCTACGCCTTCTCGGTCGACGGCCGGTGAGCGAGGCGGCCGCGCGTGCGGCGGCTGGCTGGACGCTGCGCCCGGTCCAGATCGCCTATCACGTCGCGGACCCGGCGCTGGCCGCGGCCGCCAGCGCGGCCGCCTACGGCTGGGGCCCGTTCTTCCTGTTCGAGCACATTCCGCTCGCGCGCGCCAGCTATCGCGGTCGACCCATGCGGTTCGACCACACGTCCGCGTACGGGCAGGCGGGCGAGCTGATGGTCGAGTTCATCACCCAGCACGATGACGCCCCGTCGCCGCTGCGCGACGCGTTCCGCCGCGATGAGCGCGGCGTGCATCACATCGCCCACCTCGTCGCGGACCTCGGTGCTGCGATCGGCACGCTGGTCGCCGGCGGTGCGGCGGTCGCGCTCGACGCCGAGACCACGGACGGCGTCCGCTTCGCCATGCTCGACACCCGCGCCCGGCTCGGCCACATGACCGAGCTGTACGAGCCGGTGCCCGCGCTGACGCGGTTCTACGACTATGTGCGGCGCAAGGCGGTCGGCTGGGACGGTCGCGATCCGGTTCGGCGCCTCGGCGCCCGCACGACCTGAACGATCGATGGAGGCTGGCATGGGAAGGCTCGATGGCAAGGTCGCGATCGTGCTGGGCGCCGCCGCCGCCGGCAACATGGGGCAGGCGATCGCGCGGCGCTTTGCGGCGGAGGGCGCGCGCGTCATGGTCGCCGGCCGCCACGAAGCGCCGCTCGCGGCGCTGGCGAGCGAGCTCGGCGGCACCCATGCGCTGTGCGACATCACGCGCAAGGCGGAGCTCGAGGCGCTGGTCGCCGGCGCGCGCCAGCAGTATGGGCGGGTCGACATCGGCGTGAACTGCACCGGCTGGGGAATCCTCGCGAAGCTGCTCGAGACGACCGAGGAGCAGATCGACCGCGCCGTGGCGCTGCACTTCAAGGGCACGTTCTTCTTCCTGCAGTCATTCGTCGGGGCGATGGCCGCCGCAGGCGGCGGCGCGCTGATCACGATCTCCTCGGCCTCGGTGTACGCGCTCCTCCATCACCACGCCGCCTACATCGGCACCAAGGCCGGTGCCGATGCCCTGGTGCGCTGCTTCGCGAACGAGTTTGGCGCCAAGGGCGTGCGCGTCAACGCGATCGCCCCGGGCCTCACCGCCACGCCGATGACGCAGCAGGAGATGCGCCTGCCCGGGCTCGAGGCCGCGTTCCTCAACGAGTATCCGCTGGGGCGCATCGGCACCGTCGACGACGTTGCCGCCGCAGCGGTCTGGCTCGCCGACGACCAGTGCTTCATGACGGGCCAGGTGCTGCAGGTCAATGGCGGGCTGACGCTACGGCGCAATCCGCTGCCGCGGGAGATCAACGCCGCGCTCAAGGCGGCGGCGCCGCGCGCCGGCACCCCCTAGGCGCGGTTCCCGCGGGTTGGCGCCCGGCCGTGCGGACCATCCCCGCAGCGACCGGCGGGCGCCACCGCTGACCGCCGACGCATCGCGGCCTCGGGACGACCCCGACTCAGTGCACGCGCTCGCCGGCCACCCAGGTTTGCTCGACGCGGACCTTCCAGATGTCCCGCTCCGGGATCGTGAACGGGTCGGCATCGACGATGATGAAGTCCGCCCACTTGCCGGGCTCGAGCGAGCCGAGCGACTGCTCCTGGTGCTGCGCGAACGCGGCGTCGAGCGTGAAGGCCCGGAACGCCTCGACACGGGTCAGGGCCTGCTCGCGATGCCAGCCGCCCGGCGGGAGCCCCGCGTGATCGGCACGCGTCACCGCCGAATACCAGCCGAAGAAGGGATTCGGAGATTCGACCGGGAAGTCCGAGCCACCGGCAATGCGGGTCCCCTGAGCGAGCAGGGTCCGCCAGGCGTACGCGCCGCGCAGGCGCTCGGCACCCACGCGCGCCTCGGCCATGTTCATGTCGCTGGTCGCGTGCGTCGGCTGCATCGAGGCGATGAGGTCGAGCTGGCGCAGCCGCGGCAGGTCGTGCAGGTCGATCACCTGCGCATGCTCGATTCGGTTGCGCAGCTCCCGTCCGCCGACCGCGCGGTAGGCCGCCTCGAAGCCATCCAGCACCTGCCGGTTCGCGGCATCGCCGATCGCATGGATGTTGACCTGGTAGCCGGCACGCAGGGCGGTCGTGATCTTCCGCGTCATTTCCGCGTCGGAGGAGAACAGCAGGCCGCGCTGGCCGGGATCGTCCGCGTAGGGCGCCAGCAGCGCCGCGCCGCGGCTGCCGAGCGCCCCGTCCGCGAGCAGCTTGACCGCGCGGACGGTGAGGTGGTCCTGCCCGTAGCCGATCAGCGGGCCGTTGGCGGACAGCGTCGCGAAGTCGGGGCCCACGTCCAGGATCATGGCGTAGATGCGCGTCGTCAGCTCCTTGCGGTCGGCGAAGCGCCGGTAGAGCGCGACCTCCTCGGCCGATACCCCCGCATCGCCGACGCTCGTGAGCCCGACGCTCGCCAGCGTGCGCAGTGCAGCGCGCAGCGCCTCGGTGCGCTCCGCGTCGGTCGGCGGCGGCATCACGCGCGTGACCAGCGCCGCGGCCTTGTCGACCAGCACGCCGCTCGGGTTGCCCGCCGCGTCGCGCTCGATCCGACCACCGGACGGATCCGGCGTGTCGCGCGTGATCCCGGCAGCCCGCAGGGCCGGCGTGTTGAGCCACACCGCGTGGCCATCCACCCGCGCCAGTGCGACCGGCCGGACGGGCTCGACCCGGTCGAGGTCGGCCGCGGTGGGGAAGCGCCCGAGTTTCCAGTTGGCCTGATTCCACCCGCTGCCCTGGATCCAGGCGACCGACGGATGGTCATGGGCGTACTGCGCCACCGCCTCGAGCGCCGCATCGAGCGTCGGCGTGTCGGCGAGCCGGACCTGCGCCTCCGAGAAGCCGAGCTCCATGATATGGCCGTGGGCGTCGATGAGACCCGGAAGCAGCGTCCGGCCCTGGCCGTCGATCACTCGCGCCGCAGCGGGCGGCGCGGCGTGATCGCGCCGCTGATGCGTGGCGACGACGCGGCCGTCCGTGACCACGAGTTCGTCGAAGCGCTGCAGCTTCTCGCCGACCAGCGTATAGCCGTTCACGTTCGTGACGACCGTGGTCGCCGCGTGGCCGCCGAGCGGCGCGGCGAGCAGAGCGGCCGTGCAGGCAAGCCCGGCCGCCCTCCGGCGATCGCGCAGCTGGGATCGAGACATGACGGACTCCTTGGGAGCGGCGCGGAAGGACGGCGCGGTCGGCAACGGCCAGCGACGATAACCCAAGGCGGGCGCAAATTCAGCGGGTGACCGCGGCCGGAGTGGTGCTGGCACGACCGCCCTCTCCGCCTCGTTGCTCGTGACGCACCAGCCGGCGCCGGAGTCGCAGGTACAATTCCGACGCATCGACGCGATGCGTGTGGAGACGGACGATGACGGATTCCGGTCCGGGAGAGCCCACCCACCTCGATCCCGAGGACTGGGATGCGTTCCGGGCACTTGCGCATCGGGCCGTCGACGACACGATCGACAGCCTGCGGCGGCTCGAGCGCGAGCCCGCCTGGCGGCCCTTGCCGCCCGGCGTCGCCGACCGGCTTGCGGGTTCCCTCGGGCCCGAAGGCATTGGCGAGCAGGCGACGTATGCCGAGTATCGCGAGCTGATCGAGCCCTACACCAACGGTTGCCGCCACCCGCGGTTCTTCGGCTGGGTGCAGGGCACGGGCGTGCCGCTCGCATCGGTCGCGGACTTCCTCGCGGCGTCGATCAATCAGCACATGGCCGGATTCAGCCAGAGCGGACCGCTCGTCGAGCAGGAGGTGCTGGCGTGCCTCGCGCAGCTGATGGGCTTGCCGGCCGCCGCGTCGGGAATCCTGCTCAGCGGCGCGACGATGGCCAATGCGACGGCGCTTGCGGTCGCCCGCCGGGCCCATGCGCCCGGCGACTACGATGCGATCGGCCTGCAGGGGCCGGGGCGGCCGCGCCTCGCCTTCTATGGGTCGGTGGAGACGCACGGCTGGGCCGGCAAGGTCGCCGAATTCCTGGGCTTCGGACGCGACTCCTTTCGACGCGTGCCGGTCGGCGCTGAGCACCGCATCGACGTCGCGGCACTGGCCGCGCGGGTCGCCGACGACCGCCGCCAGGGACTGCAGCCCTTCGCGGTGATCGGCAACGCCGGCACGATCAACTGCGGCGCCATCGATCCGCTCGCCGACCTCGCGGGCTTCTGCCGGGCCGAAGGCCTGTGGTTCCATGTCGACGGCGCGTTCGGTGCGCTGGCGTCGCTGAGCCCGCGCCATCGCCACCTGCTGCGGGGCCTCGAGCTCGCCGACTCGGTCGCCTTCGACCTCCACAAGTGGATGTACCTGCCGTTCGAGATCGGCTGCCTGCTGGTTCGCGACGGTGCGGCCCATCGTGCCGCGTTCCAGGAGAGCGGCGGCTACCTGCGCTCGTTCGAGCGCGGCGTGATCGCCGCCGGACTGCCCTTCGCCGGGCGGGGCGTTGAGCTCACGCGGGGCTTCAAGGCCCTCAAGGCGTGGATGTGCCTGCGCGCCTACGGAACGCGCCGCTTCGGCGCCGCGATCGAACGCAACATCGACGACGTGCAGCGGGTCGTCGACCGCCTGCGGCGTGAACCGGAACTCGAGGTGCTGGGTCCGGCGCCACTCAACGTCGTCTGCTTCCGGTACCGCGCCGGACTCGAGGCCGAGGCGGAGCTCGCGAGGATCAACGAGGAGATCCTGCTGCGCATCCAGGAAAGCGGGTTGGCGGTGATCTCCTCGACGAGCGTCGAGGGACGATTCGCGCTCCGCATCGCGAACACCAACCACCGTGCGCGCGCCGCGGACCTCACCCAGGTGGTGGACGCGGTCCTGGCACTGGGCCGCGAGCTGGCCCCTCGGCCCGGACCGCGCTGACACGGTTGGCGACTGTCTCGGCCCGGACGCCGAGCTACGGGACGGGTCTGCGGCGCGCCGCTGCCGGGGAGCCATCGGTTCATCCGCGGCGCGCTCGCCCCGATCGCGGGGCCGCGACGTTGCGCGAACCCGCAGCGTTCATGCCAGTGCGGGCGTCGCTGTTGCAGCGCAGCATCGAGTCTGCGTGCCGTCGATGCGCATGGCGTGCACTCCGGCGCGCACCCGACGGACCACGCAGTGAAGACCGAGTCGCCGGCCCGGGCCGCGAGCGCACGACGCAGCCGTCGACGTGACGACGAGTGGCGCGTCGCATCGGTGATTCCTGCATTTCCGGCTCGACGCGCTCGCGGTTCGGCCGCCGCCGGCGGTCGTCCGCCGCGCATCCTGCGACCTGGCTCACGCGGTCACGGACCGTCTGACCGGTCCTGCGGGGGAGTCCCGGCTATACTCGGCCGATGCAGCACTCAGACTCGAACGCATCCTCCGAATCCGCGTCCCTCAGTCAGTCCCTGCGGCCGCGCCACGTCGCCATGATCACGATCGGCGGCATCATCGGTGCCGGGCTGTTCGTCGGCAGCAGCGTCGCCATCACCGCCGCGGGACCCGCCATCCTCTTCAGCTACGTGCTGACCGGCCTGCTGGTGCTGCTCATCATGCGCATGCTGGGCGAGATGGCCGTCGACATGCCGAAGGTGCGGTCGTTCACGGAGTTCACGCGCGCGGCGCTCGGCAACTGGGCGGGCTTCTCGATCGGCTGGCTGTACTGGTACTTCTGGGTGATCGTGATCCCGGTCGAGGCGATCGCCGGTGCCGGGATCATCCAGCGCTGGCTGCCGCTGCCGATGTGGCAGATCGGCACGGTGCTGATGGTCCTGATGACCGGCGTCAACCTGATGTCGGCGCGCGCCTACGGGGAATTCGAGTTCTGGTTCTCCTCGATCAAGGTGGCCGCCATCCTGATGTTCATCGTCGTGGTCGGGGCGCACGCCTTCGGCTTCCGCTCGGCCACCGGCCCGACCTTCGCGACCCTCGTCGACCACGGCGGCTTCGCGCCGAAGGGCGGATTCGCGGTCCTCGCCGCGGTCACCACCGTCATCTGGTCGATGATGGGCGCCGAGGTGGTCACCATCGCCGCGGCCGAATCCCCCGAGCCCGCCCGCGCCGTGGCGCGCATGACCTCGACCATCATCAGCCGCATCCTCATCTTCTACGTGTGCTCGATCTTCGTGATCGTGAGCACGGTGCCGTGGACGCGGGTCGTCGCCGGGGAATCCCCGTTCACGCTGGCGCTGGACGGCATCCACTTCCCCTACGCGAGCGAGTTCATGGCGGCCGTGATCCTCACCGCCGTGCTGTCCTGCCTGAACTCCTCCTTCTATGTTGCGTCCCGCGTGCTGTTCGTGCTCGCGAGCCGCGGCGATGCACCCCATTGGCTCGTGAAGACCAACGCCCGGCACGTGCCGGCCCGCGCCGTGCTGCTCGCGAGCGCGGTCGGCCTCGCGGGCGTCGCCACCGCGATCCTGTCGCCGAGCGTGGTGTTCGCGTTCCTCGTCAACGCCTCCGGCGCCGTCATCGCCGTGATCTACCTGACCATCGGCATCTCGCAGGTGCGCACGCGGCGGATGCGCGAGCGCGCCGGTGGACCGCCGCCCACCCTGCCCATGTGGTGGTTCCCGTGGCTGAGCTACGTCGCGATCGCGGGAATGGCGATGGTGCTGGTCGCGATGGCCTTGACGCCCTCGCACCGGGCCGAATTCTGGGCGAGTGCCATCTCGATCGCGGTGGCCCTGCTCGCCTACCGCATCTTCAGGTACGGCCGCGACGGTGCGCCGGCCGCCACGGAGCCCGCGGCGGCACAGTTGCAGGGACAGAGGTCATAGCCACCCGGCGCCCGGCGCCGCGCTCGCCGCGAGGCCGGTCGCGCGCCGAAGCCCGCGCCGGGGACCGGTCATGATCCGGGTCTGCGCAGCCGGCTCCGCCGTGCGGCGGGCGTGCGTGCCCGGCCTCCGGTCGAAGGTCCGTCAATGCCCACGGTCGCCGAGCGACTCGACGCAGTCCCGCGGCTGAGGCTCGCCCACCTGCCAACGCCGCTCGAGGACATGCCGCGGCTGTCGGCGTACCTCGGCGGACCGCGATTGCTGGTGAAGCGCGACGACTGCACCGGTCTCGGCCTCGGCGGCAACAAGGTCCGCAAGCTCGAGTACCACCTCGCCGTCGCGCTGGCCGATCGCGCCGACTGCGTGGTCTGCGGGGGCGTCGTCCAGTCCAATACCGCCCGCCAGGTGGCAGCGGCCTGCGCCAGGCTCGGCCTGGAATGCCACCTCGGGGTCCTGCGCGGACGCGTCCGGGACCCCGAACCCGGCCATGACGCCACCGGCAACATCCTGCTCGATCGGTTGTTCGGCGCCGTGATCCACGAGATCCCCTGGGACGGGGATCGCGACCGCTGCCTGCGCGAGCTCGCCGTCCAGCTACGCGTGGCGGGGCGTCGTCCCTACCTGGTGCCGTATGGCGCGTCCGACGCGCTCGGGGCCCTGGGCTACGCGCGCATGGCGGTCGAGCTCCTCGGGCAGTGCGAGGCGACGGGGGTCGCGCCGACGTCGATCGTCCACGCGTCGGGCAGCGGCGGCACGCAGGCGGGGATCCTCGCCATGCTGGCGGCCCTCGCTCGCGGCGTGCGCTGCATCGGCATCGACGTCGACGCCGACGCTCGCCGCGTCGCGGCCGACGTGAGCCGCATCGGTCGCGACGTCGCGCAGATGCTCGGTGCGCAGCAGGCCTGGAGTGACGCTGTAGTCGAGGTGATGGCCGGCTACGCCGGCACCGCCTACGGGTCGCCCGCCGCCGGCACGCTGGAGGCCATCGGACTTGCCGCCCGGCTGGAGGGGCTGGTCCTCGATCCGGTCTATTCCGGCAAGGCGATGGCGGGCCTCATCGGCCTGGTGCGCGCCGGCCGCTTCACGCGCGACGACGCGGTTGTCTGGATCCACACCGGCGGGGCGCCCGCCCTGTTCGCGTACCCCGCGGCAATGACCGCGGTGTCGACCCACCCCGGTTAGCGGCTACCGGCGGCCTCAGTTGGGGCCGATGGTCGCTGCCGCCGCCGGCCGACTCGCCGAACGCAGCATGGACAGCGCGGCGTAGGTGATCACGCCGATCACGCCCCAGCGCATCAGCGTCAGGTGCCCGGCCAGGGCCTTGACGAACGGGAACGCGATCAGCGTACCGACGATGCCGCCGATCGTCAGGCCGACGACGACGCGCTGGTCGAAGCGGCCGGACTTGAGGAAGCCGAGGCTCGCCACCGGGATCAGCACGCCGTCGCTGCCGATCATGATCGGGTACGCCGCGATCGGGTGCATGCCGAGGAATGCGAGCAGCACCATGCAGGGCGCGTAGTTGCCGATGCCAACGCACATCAGCGCGCCCAGCACGAAGTTCGTGCCGACGGCGACGGCGAACTTCCAGCCCACGAGGCCCATGGCCGCGCCGGTCGGGGGCAGGACCCCCACGTTCGTCATCGTGAAGAAGCCGGCCGCGATCAGCAGCGCGACCCCCATGAAGAGCTGGATCGCGCGCCGCGACATCCGGCTGACGATGCCGGCGCCGAGCCACGCGCCCGCTCCCGCGCTCAGCACCATGCAGGTCAGCAGCACCGGCTCGACGTTGACGGTCGTCGTGAACAGCAGCGTCCCGAAGATGATCGGGACGGCGTTGCCGACATTGAGCGTGCCGGGGATGAGCTCGTCCGCCGGCCGCCCCCGGAGCTTGCAGAGCGCGGTGATCGGCGCGTAGTTACCGATCCCGAGCGTATCGAGGAAGTTGGTGCCGACGCCGATCGCGAGGTCGCTGGCGGTCGTGCGCACGGGGAGCTGGCGTCGCCGGATCGTGGTGACCCAGGCGACGAGAAACACCAGTTCGACCGCCAGCAGGCTGGCGTACAGGATCACGCTCGCGATGGACATGTGTTCCCCCCGGCCCCCGACTCTACAGTACGCAGGGCGGCGTGCTCGAGGAAGGCGGTGCCATGGGGGATCGTCATCACCTGAGACGGTCGCCGGGGCTCCGCGGGCCCGGGTTGCGGGCGGGTACCGCGGTGAACGGCGGGAGCTCGGGGCGCGGCGAGAGCCGCCGCCGAACCACCGCGCCCCTCCGGCAGGCCACCGAGGTCCGGCGCGATGCGGGCGCGCGCCCGCGAGTTCCGTCAGCGTCGGCCCCGAGTCCGGTGGATCCCGGTTGCGTCGCCTGAGTGGCCGGCCGGAGCAAGGCAGACGGCAGCGGTCGACCTCAGGCGCGCGGCAGGGGCCGGCGAGACCGCCGGTCAGGGCGCAATCGGCAGCCGCCCGAGCTTCGCGAGATCGATGCGCCAGATCTGGCCGTGGTTCTCGTCGATGATCCAGGCGGCGCCGAACCCGACCCGCATCGTGTCGTCGCGCCGGCCGCCCGCGAACTGCCGCAGGACCTTGTTGGTGGCCGGGTCGATCTGCGTGAGCGGCACGCGTTCCGCCGCCACCCACACGTAGTGCTCCCCGATCGACAGGTCACCGCCCTCGCCGGGGACGCCGACGTCGATGGTCGCGACGACCCGGTTCGAGGCGGGATCGATGCGCGCCAGCGTGCCGTCGCTCTGGCTCAGCACCCAGACGCTGCCCTCCCCTGCCGCCAGGAAGCGCGGCGCCGGATGCACGGGGATCTCCGCGACCACCGCGTTCGTCGCGGGGTCGACGCGCACGACGCTGCCGGCGCCGGAGCTCGTGACCCACACGCTGCCGAAGGCCACCGCGGCGGCGTGCGACTTGGGCTTGACCGGGATGTTCGCGACCACGTGCCCGCCCTCCGGGTCGATGCGCGACAACGTCCCGGAATCGGTCCCGCCCTGGTTCGTCAGTACCCACAGGCTCCCCTCGCCGACGCCGATCGAGCCTTCGGTGTCATCGGGGATGTCGACCGGGATCACGCGGACGACCCGGTTCGTGTGCGGGTCGATCTGCGTCAGGCTCCGGTCCTTGGTGTCCGGCACCCAGGCATAGCCGAGGCCCATGCCGATGCCGAGCTCCGGGTTCGAGCCGACGCGGATGCGGGCGATGATCTTGTTGGTGACGGGATCGATGCGAAACACCGTCCGGCTCTTGATCTTCGTCAGCCACACGGAGTCGAAGCCGGTTTCCAGCCAGCCCGGCCCGACCGGCACCGGAATGCGGCGGACGATCGGCAGCTTCGACAGCGGCTGCTGCGGGATCTTCGAGCGCGCGTGCGCGGCGAAGGCTCCCGAGGCCGCGCCTGCGCTGGCGAGGGCGATGCAGGCGAGCCACTGGACGAGGGCGCGGCCGGGGGGCGCGACCGGGTACCCAGGCTGGCGTCGCGGCGGATGGCTATCCATGGCGCGCTCGCTCTCCTAGGGCTGTGGCAGGGCAAAGGCGAACAGCCCGGAGCCCGCCGCGATCGCCACATATTGCCGGCCGTCGAGCTCGTAGGTGACCGCGGTCGAGTAGATGGCGGCGCCGAGCTGGACGTGCCACAGGTCGCGGCCGGTCGCCGCGTCGAGCGCGATGAAGTTGCCGTCGGAATCACCGGCGAAGACGACGCCGCCCGCGGTCGACAGCGCGCCGCCGTTCGGGTTGGTGTGGTACGGGAACGACCACTTCTGCTCGCCTGTCAGCGCGTCGATGGCCTTGAGGGCGCCAGTCGGTCGCTGCTGCGGATCCGGCACGTAGATGCTGCCGAGGAAGTCGTGCCCGGCGCGGTAGCGCTGCGGTGCGCTCGTGAACACGTCGCACTCGTCCGACGTCGCCACGTACAGCAGTCGCGTCGCCGGATCGAAGGACGGCGAGTACCAGTTCGTCAGGCCCGCGGCGCCCGGGCAGACGCGGGTGCCGTCAGGTCCGGACTTGAGTGCCGTGTTGGGGACGGGCCGGCCATGGGCATCGATCGACGTGGCCCAGGTGACGTGGCCGAAGGGCTTTGCGGACAGGAACGATCCGTCGCTGCGATCGAGCACGTACAGGAAGCCGTTGCGGTTGGCCTGCACCAGCAGCTTGCGCGGCCGCCCCTCCCAGACGGCGTCGACCAGCACCGGGACCTGGGTGGCGTCGTAGTCGTACAGGTCGTGCGGCGTGAACTGGAAGTACCACTTCAGCTTACCGGTGTCCGGATCGAGGGCCAGCATCGAATTGCTGTACAGGTTGTCGCCACCGCGGTCGCCGCCGTAGTTGCTTGGCGACGGGTTGCCGGTCGGCCAGTAGAGCAGGTTGAGTTCCGGATCGTAGGCGCCGGTGATCCAGGCGGGCGCGCCGCCGGACTTCCAGCTGTCGCCTGCCCACGTCTCGTGGCCGGGCTGGCCCGGGGCCGGGACCGTGTCGAAACGCCACAGACGCCGCCCGCTCGTCGCATCGTACGCATCGATGAACCCGCGCACGCCGAACTCACCGCCTGAGACGCCGACGATCACCGCGTTCTTGACGGCTAGCGGCGCCACGGTGAACGAATAGGCCTGCCGGTAGTCGGCGGCCGTGACGTCCCACAGCAGGTTGCCGGTCCGCGTGTCGAGCGCGATCACGTGCGCGTCGAGCGTCGCCATGAAGAGCCGGTCACCGAGGATCGCAAAGCCGCGGTTCACGGCGCCGCAGCACGGCTGCACCTTGTCCGGCAGATGCCGCTGATAGCGCCAGATCGCCCGGCCGGTGCGCGCGTCGATGGCGAAGGCACGGTCGTTCTGGCCGGTGCCGTAGAGGATGCCGTCGACGACCAGCGGCGTGGTCTCGAACTGGCCGAGGTCGGCGACCTGGAAGGCCCACTGCATCGAGAGCCTGGAGACGTTGCCCGCATCGATCCCGCGCAGGTCGCTGTGCCGCCAGCCCGCGTAGCGCCCGGAGTACGTCAGCCAGTTCTGCGGCTCGCCGGCCGCCCCGACGATCCGCTCGAACGTCACCTGCGCGTGGACCGACGACGACGCCAACGCGAGCAGCATCAGGCAGAACCTCTTCATGGCCGGTCCCCCGCCGCCATCCGGCGTTCCCTGCCGAGCGTCACGAGGTAGGCGAGCACGTCGTTGAGCTGAGATGCGCTGAGCGCCGTCTCGGGGTACGCGGGCATCAGCGACTTGCGCTCGTGGACAACCTCGCGCAGGTCCTTCTTCAGGAAGCAGCGCAGGCTCTGGTCGACGGCGAGCAGCTGGAGCGAGTACGTATCCTCGTTGCGCGCGATGCCGACGACGCGCTCGCCCGCGGTCGTCACCACCGTCACGGTGTCATACGGCTGCGGCAGCCCGTAGTGGTTGTTCGGGTCCGTCGCGCCGGCCGTGAGTTCCTTGTCGGGCTCGCGGATGGATTCGACGAGGTACGCCACGGAGCGGGCCGCACCGACCCGGGACAGGTCGGGACCGAGCCGGCCGCCGCGGCCGTCGACCATGTGGCAGGTCGCGCAGTTGGCGCTCCCCTCGAAGAGCTGCCGGCCGCGCGCCGGGTCACCGCCGATGGCCGGGTGCGCCGGCGGCGCCTGCGAGCGCAGGAAGGCGATGATGGCACGCACCTCGGAGTCGTCGAGCGCATTGGCGGGCATCTCCGTGCCCGGGACGCCGCGCGTGATCGTGCGGAAGATCTCGGCATCGCTGCCGCCATGCGCCCAGTTTCCCGACGTGAGATCCGGTCCGCGCCCGCCGCCGCGCGCCGCCAGGCCGTGGCACGGCGCGCAGTTGGTGCGGAACGCCGAGCGGCCCTCGGCGATCACGCTGGCGCCGGCCGCCCGGGCGCGGGTCGCCGGTACGGCTGCCACCACGGTGGCGGACTGCCACAGGAGCGCCACGCCGAGCGCCACGGTGACCCTGGCGCCCGCCGCGCCTCGGGCCGGTTGTGATATCTGCACTTCTAAGCCCCCCCGTTTGCCCCGCATCGGCCCCCGAGCGCCACCGGCATTGTCCGGGTTCCGCCCGCAAAGTCGATCGTCACCCGCCCGTGTACGGAACCTGCACGCGGTCGCCGGACGCCGCGGACTCCCCATCGGCGCGACATCCATCGACCGGGCGATCGCATGCGTGTCGACGCAGCTTCCGCCACGCCACGATCGGAGACGTCCCCCTGGCGATTCCCGCAACGGAACACCAAGGCCCGAGTCTAGAACCTACAGGAGGCGCGTGGAACTGCCTTCCGCCGAATCGCCATCCGCCCGGCGAACGCCAGCGGAAGCACCCCCGAAGGCCGGATCCACCATCGTCGCACGCGCGGCGGCAGGCCCCGCCGGGTGAACCGCGAGGCCATCGGACTCGCGATGGACAGCCCCTCGTCGTCCGGGAGACCCTCCGTCGTGCCGCGAACGATGGACAGCGCTTCGCACGCGCAAGCGGGCCCGCGATGACGGAGGCAACCGCCTTCCCGATAACCGGGCATTGGTGGAACGGCTGCGTCCCGCTCGGCGGGTCCGGCGCGAGGCCACACCGGAGCAGTCAGCAAACGGCGCCGAATCGACCCGCCTCCCTCGCAAGCGGCGCCACGCATTGGGTGAGATGAACTGCCCGGTGATCGTCACTCACCACCGCCGCGGCCGTACGCGACGTCTGCGCAGATGCGCGCCCGCGAGCTCGCGTGCTCGCCCCTGTGGCCATGCCGATCAGGGAGGCGGCACTACCGCGGCTGCACGGCCGCCAACCTGCGTCTCATCACAACGGACAATGCGAAGCCAGGGATGCAATCACCCGCAGCAGCGGATGGCCCCGCATCGCGGGACTGGCCACGTACCCAGTGCGCAGACCCGGGCGCGGTCGCGCGGCGACGGTGCTTCCCGCCGACTTCCTATTGGAAGTCGGCGATAACGTAGTCTCCCGCCCCATCGTCGGTGAGCAGCTTCAGCTCCGATGGCGTTCCCGCCGTGCCCGCGCCGGTAGCCGGGAAGAAGGCCGCAAAGCCGTCGAAACTCGTGACCGTCCCTGCGCAGGTCCGGACATGATGTTCCGCATAGAGGTCGTACCGTGGATCGACGACGGAGAAGTTGCCGCTGTAGGTGCAGCCGTTGGAATCCGACGCCGTCAGCACGCCATCGGAGGCGACAGTCATTGTGATGCTGAACCCGCCGGACTGGTACTGCCAGTTGCCCAGGATGGTCGGGAGCGACGCGCCGAGGTAGTAGGTGTTGTCGAGGGTGAGGGTTGCCGTCTGCGTCAGCTGCGTCGAATCCATCAAGGTCGCATTCAAGGCGGTTGGCGTCACGCTCCCCGACACCAGGCCGGAGGACGTCGCCAGGCCGTTCGGGAGTTGGGAGTTCAGGGAGTACGCCGTGTACGTACCGGAAAGACTGGCGCCCACCGGGTTCACGCTCAAGCGGTAAAAGCTCCCGTCCGCGGTCGCCAGCCGACCGTCGCCCGTCTCCGAGATGAGGGCGACCGTCTGGATGCCCTGAGGATAGGTGGAATTGACGATTGGTCCCGTGTAGATGCCGGGGGCCCCGACCGAGCTGACGGCACTGCACGACCCGTACGAACCATACGAGCCGTAGGACCCGCAGCTACCGCCGTAATTGTGGCCGCCGCAGCCGACCAGCAGTGAAGAGCCCGTGATCAGAATGGCCGGAGCGACCACGCGTGGCTTTTCCATGTGTGCATCTCCCGTTAGGCCCAGAACCCTGACTTCGGGCGCGTTCATCCTGTGCCAGAACGCCGCAATCGGAATTAGAGCCCGCGTAAGTTAGCGGGGACTTAGTCTCCGAGGAGACGCCGAAGCTGCGTCAACGGCGCCGAGCGCGAATCGGCCAATCCTGTATCGTCGGCGGCATCCGGCCGGCCCGCCTGACGGTCCGGCCAGCCCCTTCCGCGCACCAGCGATGGTGGTTACTTAACGTGGGCATCGAATTCCGCCTGAGTGATCGCGAGCTGCCGGCGTCGCTGCCGTTCGTGAGCTTCCTCGAACAGTGGATCGCAGGCGGCCCGACACACGAGGTCTGGGCTGATCAAACCAGCGAGGGACTCAAGGCAGCCGACCCGGCTAGGCTGCAACGTGTCCGGAGCGACGTGAACCAGCTGATGGCGCACGCCGAGGGGCGCCTGTGCGTACGACGGGCCTACGAGCTGCTCGTCGCGCTGCTCATCGGCGACATCGAGAGCCTGCGGACGTGGCAGGCAGGCCACCAGATGATCTGCGTGGTCGGCATCCCCCGCTCGGGCGGTTCGTTTCTCACGGCGGAACTGTTTCGCTCGATCGGGCTCGATCCGGTCGCCGTGCCGGGTACATTGGCGCACGATGAATTTCCGGAGGCGGGGCCCTTCGCACTGTCCGCGGGCAGCAACGGCTGGGTGCGGACGATGCAGACAACCGCCGAGTACCTGGCGATGACTGAGTTCTTCTACAAGAGCGGCCGCAAGATCGACGGGCGCGTCATCGTCCCGAAGAAGCTCACGCAGGCAGCCTACGCGGGCACTCTATTCAGGGCGCTGTTCGGCCCGGACGCGGATTTCATCGTCACCGTGAGGCATCCCGTTGCCGCGTGCGTCTCGACCTATGAGAAATCCGGCGGGCTCCCGTCGTCGCGGCAATTCGCGGTGCGGTCCAACATCGAAGCGTGGTGCCTACGGGATGTGGGCTCCGAGGTCGCCCGCGACAGCCGGGACTACTTCGATGTCTACTTGCGCTACTGGGAGCTCTACCATGCCAGATTGGTCACCGATGGCCTCCTGGCCGCCCCCCGCGTCACCGTCGTCCCGTTCGGCCACGCTTCGTGCACCGCCGTTGCCCGGCACTACCACGAGCGGCACGCCTCGAGCCTGAGCCCCAAGACGTTTCGCGAACCGCCGGACTCGGCCGGGCGTCATCCCGAGTGGCTCGCGCGCGCGCAGGGCGCGATTGAACGCATCGCCGACCTGTGGCGGCAGGCCGGCCATGACCTGCCGGTCGAGCAGTTGCTCGAATGTCGATGAGCGGCCCGGTTCCACGGACGA
Organism: Pseudomonadota bacterium; assembly: GCA_018241545.1. Taxonomy (GTDB): domain Bacteria; phylum Pseudomonadota; class Gammaproteobacteria; order Steroidobacterales; family Steroidobacteraceae; genus CAIKZZ01. The sequence goes on along the minus strand of JAFEDP010000005.1, from coordinate 22,277 downwards.
TTAGCATTACCTCACAGGGCCAGCGCCAGGCCTGGCCCGGGTGCCGCGCGCAACAACGCCCGTGACCTCCGACCCCCGGCGGCCGCCTTGCGCGGCCGCCGGGGGACTCGCTCCACGCGATCGCCGGCGGCTCACGGTCGTCGCGGCACCGGCCGCAATGACTCGACGGCGCGCGCGCCGGCCCCGTTTGGTCCGTCGCCCCGTGCGCTCATGGATTCGCGGCCACGACAGGTGGCGTCGCGGCATTCAAGATGACCGGCAGCCCCTCCTTCCCGGATCCGATGATGACGACCTTGGCATTCGGTGACTCGGCGAGCTTCTCGGTTGCCTCGATACCCTTCCACTCGATGATGCGGTCGCTGAGTCCCTTGCTGATCGTGGCCTGGAAGTCAGCGATTCCCGCCGCTTCAATTCGCTTGCGGTCGGCCTCCTGGCGCGTGCGGTCCAGGACGTAGCGCATTTCCAGCGCCTTCTGCTCCTCCTGGAGCTTCGTCTGTATTGCCGCCTGAACGACAGGCGGCAGGTGGACCTCGCGAATCAGAATGGCGTTCACCCGGATATGGTGCCCGCCCATCTTCGCGGCGACTTCCTCGCGGATCTCGCGCTCGATCTGCTCGCGCTTCGTCGAATAGATCTCCTCCGGGCTGTATCGCCCGACGACACGACGGGCGCTCGATCGCACGTACGGAGCGACGAGGGTCGCGTAGTAGTCGCTTCCGGTCTCGCTGACGAGCTTCTGCACCTCGCCGTCTATCGGCTGAAACAGGATGGAGCTCGTCATCTTGATGTCGAGGCCATTGCTGGCAAGGACATCGAGCACCTCCTCGTGCTCCTGCTCGCGAAGATCAACCTTGTAGATTCGGCTTACCGGCGAAACGAAGTGAATCCCCTCGCCGAGCGTGCCCTGCAGCGTACCTCGGGTCGGAGTCCATTCAACGCCTTCGCGCCCGGTCGGTATCGAGGTGCATCCGGACAGAGCGGCAATTGCCAGCCCCAGCAGGCAGACGATCCATTTCGTCCAGGTTGTCATCTCACCCTCCTTCCGCTAACCACGGACTTGAGTCGCCCCCCTTCAATGTCGGGCCGGGCAGCCCGGAGACTGCCGCCAGCCCAGTACGTCGCAACCGGTAGGCGCCGGTATGCCTCTGCTCGGCCACGAGATGCGCCCGAGTGACCGACGGCTGGCGACGATCCGTTCGCCAGGTCGAGGGCTTAGAAGCGCGTGCGAACGCGGCCAGGAGAAAGCGTGCTGGCTGGACCCGCCAGCCACCGGGCGCGCAACGAGGCCATTGGATGCTGCTTCCGGACAGAGTCCCCGATCGGGAATTCCCGCGATCCTGCCCCGCCACGCGCTCATCCGCGTTCGTTGAGCCGGCGCGCCGGCTGGCGCCGTCAAACTTGTCCCCAATGCCCACCTCGTCCGTGACCCGGATTCATCGAGTCGCGACCGTTCGCGCGATGGGTCGGAGCGGGAGCACGGCAGCGTGCGGCTCCGGAACATCGGCTCGGACACTGAGGAACTCTTCACTTTCAGCCACGCGCACGTTCGAATTGGCTCGCGACACGCGCCCCGGCATCGGACGCCGCGGCACCCTGGAGAATTCAAATGGCCTCTGTGCCGCATGGCGGCTGCCGATCCTCAGGGTCGAATGCTCGGGACGCTGGTCGCACGGCACCCCACCAGAATATGCATTCAGCGCCGGTAGCCGACGTGTCGCCTCGATCGACGACAATGGTCTGTGCGAGGCGAGCGGATGACTCGATCGAAGCGCCAGCCGCGGCGAGTGCATAGACGGACAGTATCGGCCCGCACGAGTTCACTGCGGTGGCTGCGGCGGCGGCTGAGCATTGACTTAGCGGCGCCGATGCGAACGTCACATGCGCCCGTCCGGTGCCGCGGCGCTGGCAGGCCTGCGCATTGGCGACCTGATCACGCACGCAGGCTCCGAGTCGCTGACCGCACGCAGCAGCTCTTGCGTGCAATGGTTCCGTCGTACGCCGTGCCCCTGCTGCTGCGCGTCGTCCGCAATGGTCAGCCGCGATTCGTGGCGGTAACAGGAACGGCGGAGCCCTGATCTCAGCGGCACTGTGTGTGCCTGTTGCCTCATGTCGGGGCCATGCCCAGCGGGATGCGCGAGTCTTGACTCCTGGTGGCCGGCTCGAAGCCAGGCGTGCCATGGATGCGGCACATCCGGCCCATTACGGGGGAAACCGGGTATGTGGACCGCCGATTGCCGCACCGCGAGCAGTCTGTCTGCGAACCCTCGCCGCAGCGCTTAAGCACGAACGCGACTGGATCCCGTTGCACCCGCGCAATTCGCCAGGGTGGATTCCGGTCAATGCGTATCCCTAAGTCGTCGCATCGATCTTATATTAGGCGCTACTGATGGATCGCTCTTGGGAGTGCACATGCGTACCGTGTTCGTCCTGCTCATGCTCGTGTCCGGTCCGCTGATCCTGGAGGCGGCCAGCGCCCAGACCCCGACGTCGCCGCCCGCCGCGTCGGCGACGCCCGCCGCCCCGGTCCCCGCCGCTTCCCCGCCGGCGAGGGCCTACGGATGGCAACTGATGACGGCCGATGAGCGCGCCGCCTATCGCGCCAAGATGCGGAGCCTCCAGACCGATGCGGAGCGCGAGGCATTCCGCGCCGAACACCACAAGCAGATGGTCGCGCGTGCGAAGGAGCGTGGCGTGACTCTGCCCGAGGACCCGCCGGCACGCCGAGGCGCCCGCGCCGGGGCCGGTCGCGGCGGCTGTTGCCAGGGTACGCCGCCGGATCCTGCCAAGTAGCGCCGTATCGCCGTCCCCGTCGACGTACGTCGGGGACGGCCTTGAGAGCGCTCGCTGTCTCCGGCGGGAGCGGCGTCGACATCGCGGGCCGCCACACAGAATGGGCGCGGCTCGCGATCGCGCGATCCTGCATGGAAGTCGGCGATGAATCCGACTAGCGGAAGCCCGGCTAAGCTGAACCGGGCCTTGGCGGACATGCGCGTCCCGAGGGTGCGTAGCGCCATCGCCGAACGCAGCGCCCAGTCGCCTTCATGGTGTGCGGAGGCGCAGGGACGTGTCCGTCCCGCCGAGCCGAATGCCCTGCGCCAGCTGACCGTACCATCATCGGTCTGGCCGAGGCATCGCGACGACCGCCAGGTGCGCTGTATGCGCTCCGCCATCCGTGGCGGAGCGTCCGGCCGCCTTCGGGCGCAGGCCTATCGCGCGGCCGGCCATCCGCGCGTGCTGGTGGGCGCGAAATCTGCGGCCGGGCGGACACGTCCGCAGCCGCCGCGATGCGGTCAAGCCGGATCGAAGCGGTCCAGGTTCATCACCTTGTCCCACGCCGCGACGAAGTCGTGCACGAACTGGGCCTTGGCATCGGAACTGCCATACACCTCCGCCAGAGCCCGCAGTTGCGAGTTCGACCCAAACACCAGGTCGACCCGCGTCGCGGTCCACCTGAGCGCTCCCGTGCCGCGGTCACGCCCCTCGAACAGGTCTCGCGCCTCCGACGTCGCCTTCCACTCCGTGCCCATGTCGAGCAGGTTCACGAAGAAGTCGTTGGTCAGCGTCTCGGGCCGCTTGGTGAACACGCCGTGCCGGGAACCGCCGGCATTGGCGTTGAGGACGCGCAGCCCGCCGACAAGCACCGTCAACTGCGGTGCAGTCAGCGTGAGCAGCTGCGCCCGGTCGATCAGCAGCGCCTCGGCCGGGACCCCAAAGCGGCCCTTGGCGTAGTTGCGGAACCCGTCCGCGACCGGCTCGAGCACAGCGAACGACTCCACGTCCGTCTGCTCCTGCGAGGCGTCCATGCGACCCGGCGTGAACGGCACGGTCACGGCCACTCCGGCCCTCTTGGCCGCCTTCTCGATCGCCGCGCAGCCACCGAGCACGATCAGGTCGGCAAGCGACACGCGCTTGCCGCCCCGCGCGCTCGTGTTGAATGCGGCCTGGATGCCCTCCAGCGTGCGCAACACCCGGGCGAGCTGCGCCGGCTGGTTGACTTCCCAGTCCCGCTGCGGAGCGAGCCGGATACGCGCGCCATTGGCGCCGCCGCGCTTGTCGGAGCCGCGGAACGTCGACGCCGAGGCCCACGCAGTCGCCACCAGCTCCGCAACCGAAAGCTTGGAGGCCAGGATCTTCGCCTTCAGCGCCGCGATGTCCTTGGGGCCGACCAGCTTGTGATTGACGGCCGGAATCGGGTCCTGCCAAGGCAGTTCCTGCTTGGGGACGTCCGGGCCGAGGTAGCGGGCGCGCGGCCCCATGTCGCGGTGCGTCAGCTTGAACCAAGCGCGCGCAAAGGCGTCCGCGAACTCGTTCGGGTGCTCGAGGAAGCGCCGCGAGATCTTCTCGTACGCAGGGTCGAAGCGCAGCGCGAGGTCCGTGGTGAGCATCGTCGGCGCGCGGCGGCGTTGCGGGTCGTGCGCGTCCGGGATCGTACCGGCGCCCGCGCCTCCCTTCGCAATCCACTGGTGGGCACCGGCCGGGCTCCTTGTCAGCTCCCAGTCGTAGCCGAACAGGTTGCGGAAGAAGTCATGGCTCCACTTCGCCGGCGTGCGGGTCCAGGTCACCTCGAGCCCGCTCGTGATGGCGTCACCGCCCTTGCCCGTGCCGAAGGCGCTGTGCCAGCCCAGTCCCTGCGACTCGAGGCCCGCGGCCTCAGGCTCGGGCCCGACGTGCGTGGCCGGACCCGCGCCATGGGTCTTGCCGAAGGTATGGCCGCCCGCGATCAGCGCCACGGTCTCCTCGTCATTCATCGCCATCCGGGCGAAGGTCTCGCGGATGTCCTTCGCCGCGGCCACCGGGTCCGGCTTGCCGTTCGGCCCCTCCGGGTTCACGTAAATGAGGCCCATCTGCACGGCCGCGAGCGGGTTCTCCAGGTTGCGCTCGCCGGAATAGCGCTGGTCGTCGGCGAGCCAGCCCCGCTCCGCGCCCCAGTACACGTCGAGGTCCGGCTCCCAGACATCCTCGCGCCCGCCGCCGAACCCGAAGGTCTTGAGGCCCATCGACTCCAGTGCCACGTTGCCGGCGAGGATCATGAGGTCGGCCCACGAGATCTTGCGACCGTACTTCTGCTTGATCGGCCACAGCAGCCGCCGCGCCTTGTCGAGGCTGACGTTGTCCGGCCAGCTGTTGAGAGGCGCGAAGCGCTGCTGGCCACGTCCCCCACCACCGCGACCATCGCCGACCCGGTAGGTGCCGGCGCTGTGCCAGGCCATTCGGACGAACAGCGGCCCGTAGTGCCCGAAGTCCGCCGGCCACCACTCCTGCGAGTCGGTCATCAGCGCGGCAAGATCCTTCTTCACCGCCGCAAGCTTGAGGCTCCTGAATTCCTTCGCGTAGTCGAAGCCCTCGCCCATCGGGTTTGATTTCGACGAGTGCTGATGCAGCAGGTCTACCCGCAGCTGGTGAGGCCACCAGTCGCGATTCGTGGTGCCGCCACCGGCGGCGTGGTTGAACGGGCACTTCGCTTCGCTGCTCATATTGGCCTGTCCTCCTGCGGTCCATGTGCTAATCACGTCTGCCATGAACGCTACCCTCCGGACGCCGCGTCGACAAATCGACAGACGCGATTGCAGTCATCGTCTGCGCCTATGCAAACCACGACTTCCTAAGTCTCGTGCCAAAAGCACATGGGCGACCTGCAAATTGGCGCCTGCGTCCTGGACGAACGCACGCGGAACCACCGGTCGCCGGAACTTGATGCGGCTGTCCGTTGCCGCCTCGCCAAATTTACGATCCGCTACTGCGATCAGGGCGAGCCGCCTCGGCACCGCCGAACCCCAATTCGCGCGACCGATCGTCGGCCGTCAATCGAGCCTCCCAGCGGCGACGCCACTAGCCAGTTGCGCCATTGCGGAACTCATGGCGAGCACCTGACGCGCTCGAAGGCACTCCCGCGGCCTCTGGGCATAGGATTAGGAAGCCCGATGTTCGCTCCCCGCCCCATCGACGGAGCGCCCCATCAGGCGCAGCAGCGCCGCTCGTGGTGAAATCGTAGAGCGACGCCGCCGCCACTCCATCCAGCATCACACTCGTAGATACCGTGTGGAACGTCGTACCGTCGTGACCAACTGCGCCATCGACATCAGTCACGACGAACTTCGGGCAGTCGCGGAGTAAGATTTTCCCCGCGACGTGAACCCGTCGCTGCCAGCTCCCATCGCCCCGCCAGTCAGCGGCGAATCGCCCTTGTCGCGGCCACGAAATTGCCGCACGACACGGTGCCGCTCGGGCGCGTCGGCTGTCCGCAGATCTCGTTGCTCTGATTACGCCGCCGCACAAGACGCATGCGGTCGGGTGAGACAACGTGCGTGGCGGCATCCTCGCCCGCCACGCCTGTGACGTTCGTCCGACCCGCACACGCGCGTACGCTGCGCGCCACCACGGCTGCGTGCGCTCGCCCGCAGCTCCACATCGAAGGTCCGCCAGCGACGCGCCGCCAGGCGACCACCCGAGCCGCGAGCGACTCGCCTAATACGTGTACGACCAGGACACGCCGATCACGCGGGGCCTCAGCGGCGTCTGCGCGACGATGAACTGGTCGGTACTGACGAATGTGCTCGCGTTTGAGTTAGCCAGGTTCTCGCCGTACAGCGTCAGGACCCAATTATCCTTGGCGACGCCGAGCGAAGCGTCGTAGGTGGAGTACGCCGGGTTCTCGAACCGGCCGCGCGAGGTGCTGACGGCGCCGCCGATCGAGTAGTTTGGGTTGGCGCCGGCCTGCGTGTATGAGTGTCCGGTGTGATGCGCGGACACCTGTGCGAACGGCAGGTACCCGCTGCCCACGGACCAGTCGTAGCGCGCGCGCAGGCTGAACTGCAGCGGCGGCGCGTCGGCGCTCGGCGCCCCGACCGGCCCGAACGGGTTGGTGACGGGCGTACACGGCGTGGTCGTGCACAACTCGGTGATCGGCTTGCCGTAGTTCACGCTCGCGGGATTGTTGTCGATCAGCGCCGGCGAGTTGGTCTGGCGGCTGCTGTTCCAGGATGCCGCGCCCTGCAGCGTGAGCCCGGACACCGGCCGTGCGATCAGCGAGGTCTCGATCCCCTTGATCACGAAGTCCTGGCCATTGGTGTTGTAGAAGAGGTTGCCAACCAGGCCTGGGTTGAAGAACTCGATCTGGACGTTGTTCCAGTTCTCCTGGTAGATCGCGCCGTTCCACTGCAGGCGTCGATTCAGGAACTCGGTCTTCCAGCCGAGCTCGTTGTTGGTGAGCTTGTCGGAGAGGTACGAGCGCGGGATCAGGTACTGCGGCTGGCCGTCCGGGCCCGGTGCATGCGCCGAGTCACCGTTCTGGTTGAAGCCGCCCGGGCGGAAGCCCTGGGAGAACGTGTAGTAGAGCATGACGTCCGGCGTCAGGTGCCACGTGAGGTTCGCGCGGCTCTTCCAGCCGGACTCCGAGCCTTGCAGGTGCTGCCCGTCCAGGTTGTAGGCGTAGGCCGGGTAGTTGACGCAGCCGGTCGGGTTGGCGCCCTGCTCGAAGCAGCCGAAGCTGCCACCGACGCTGCCGACAAATCGGTTGTCGAAGCGGAAGTGCCTGGTGCCGACTGTCAGCGTCAGCTCCTTCGGTATCAGATCGACGTCTAATGAGAGAAAGAACGCCGTCTGCTTGGTCGTGTGCTGCTCGTCCTGGTTGAACGAGGTGTCGTCGCTCTTGACGCCCGGCTGCTGCACGGTCGTGCCGGGGATCGTGCCGATGTTCGACAGGCAGCCGACGTTCATGGTCTCGGTGCAGGCCGGCAGGCTCTTGTAGTGCCAGCTGGTCAGGTCATAGAGCGCATTGCTCTCCCAGAATGCGCCTGCGATGCCGCGCACGCGCCAGTTGTCGGGAGTGCTGAGCCGGAACTCATGCTGCTGGTGAACGTTGCGCTCCACCGAGAGCCAGTAGGCGCTCGGGGAATTGCAGTGCGACGTCAGCGTCATGTCACCGCCCGAGCCCGGGCCGACGCACTGGTAGTAGTCGGCGTACACACCGCGCACGTAGTTGGTGTAGTCGCCGGTCTGGTCCACGTTTCGCACCAGGTAGCCGCCCGTGTAGACGGCCTTGAGTGGACCGATCCTGCCGTTGACGGTGAGCGCGGTGCTTTCGAAGCTGTCCTTGTCGAAGGCATTATTGAACAGCGTCACCTCTAGCGGGTTCAGCGCCGCGCCGTCGGAGCTGAGCGGCTGCTGGTAGAAGACACCGTCCGAGTCCATGTGCTGGTACGACTGGGACAGCAACACGTCCCAGTCATCGTTGATCTTGTAGAGCAGCTCGACGCGCAGGCCCTTGTAGACCACTGGGTTGATGGCATTGCGCGCGATCGCGTAATTGTTCAGCGTCGGGCTGCCCGGCGGCACGCCGTACGCAGACGCCGAGTAGCCGCCCGGGCAGACGCCATTCACCGGCGGCGCGGCGCCGCCGGTCCCGTTGGCGCAACCCGTCGCGTAGTTGGCATAGTGGATGCCGATGTCGGTGTCCTTGCGTGTGAACACCGCCGGCACGTTGTTGATGTATCCGCCGCGGTGATCGTTGTACACGACGCCACGCACCGCCAGCGTGTCCTGGATCAGCGGCAGGTTGAGCACGCCCTCCATCGACGAGTTCGGGTCGCCATGCGCCGTGACACCGTAGCCGGCCTTGAAGGACGCCTCGGTGGTATTCAGCTTCGGCTCGTTCGTGATGTAGCGGATGACGCCGGCCTCGGCACCAGAGCCGAACAGGGTGCCCTGTGGACCTTCGAGTACCTCGATTCGGTTGAGGTCGGCCGCGTAAACGTCGAGGTTGCGGTTCGGCATCTGCACCGACTGGTTGTCCAGGTAGATCGCGACGTTCGGCCAGAGGCCGGTCGAGGCACTGCCCTGGCTGGCCTGCGAGCCCGCGCTCAAACCGCGCATGAAGACTTCGCTCTGGCCGGGTCCGTTGTTCGCGCTCGTGACGTTCGGCAGGAACTTGATGTAGTCGTCGAAGGTTGTGATGTTGAGCTGCGCCAGCGACTGCGCGGTGAGCGCCTGGATCGTGATGGGTACGTCCTGGATATTCTCGGTGCGGCGTTGCGCGGTCACGATAACCTCCGCCAGCGCATCGGACGCGCTGTCGGCGCCGCGCGGTGCCTTCTCGGCGGCGGTGGCGCCAGAGGCGGCGAGCACGCAGGCAACGGCGTACGAAAGCTTCGTCTTCACGGTCGTTCCCCCCGGCAGTTCTAGTTCGTGTGTCGGTCCCGATCCCGGCGCCGCCCGGGCCTCGGATGCCCGGCGCCGCGACGTGGACTGCGACGTGACCGCAGTATCGATCATGGCACGACAGCCGCAGCGATTTCAGGAAACCGCGTTCCCCGGCCAGCACGGTGGATGGCAGTGGATCCAGCCGGTGGCCGCCTCGAGCGCCGCCGCCACGCGCAGGACCAAGTCGTCGCGGCCGTGCCGGGCGACAAGCTGGACGCCGACGGGCAGGCCCTCGGGCGAGACATGCACGGGTACGCTGGCGGCCGGCTGCCCGGTGACGTTGTAGAGCTCGGTGAACGGCGCGAAGCCGTAGGCCGCCGCCGCCCAGCGCGCCGGATCGAAAGGGGCGTCCGCCGCGCCGAACGTGCCGACCGGCGGCGGCAGCGTGGCGGTGGTGGGCGCCACGAGCAGATCCGCATGGCCGAACGCGCGAGCCATCGCGAGCGTGGCCTGGTGTGCCGCCCGCTGCGCCTCGAGGTAATCACGCGCGCTCGCGGCCCGGCCGTGACTCCAGATCCATCGCGCCAGCGGCTCCAGCTCTGTCTCCAACGGCGGCCGCCCAAGCTCCGCGGCGCGCGCATCGATCGCGCAGACGATGTCCATCATCCACAGGAGCGACCAGCTCTCACCCGACGTCGCGAGCGCCACCTCGGTCGGGTAGTCAGCCATCGTCACGCGGTGGCCGAGGTCGCGCAGCCGGGCGACCGCGGTTGCGACGCCCGCCGCGACCTCCGGCGCGACATCCGAGCCGTCGATGCGGACGGGCAGGCACACGATGTCGAGCGGCCCGGTCGGGTCGTGCAACGAGTCGAGGTAGGACGCCACGGGTCGCACCACGCCGAAGCCGGAGCCCGGCTCCACGCCCGCAGTCGCATCGAGGTACGCGGCGCTGTCGCGCACGCTGCGCGACAGCACGTGGCCGGTATTGAGGCCCCCACCCGCGTGCCCGAAGTACGGACCGCCCGGGTTAAGCCCGCGCGACGGCTTGAGACCGAAGAGCCCGCAGCACGCCGCAGGAACCCGGATCGATCCGCCTACATCCGAGCCGTGGGCAGCAGGCACCATGCCACTCGCCACCGCAGCGGCCGCCCCACCGCTGGAACCGCCGACCGTCAGCCCCGGCTGCCACGGATTGCGGGTGATGCCGCGGTACGCGGGCTCGGTAGCGAAGTCGTCCGCGAACTCAGGTGTGTTGCTCTTGCCGAGAAACACCGCGCCGGCCGCGCGCCAGCGTCGCACGATCTCGCTGTCGGCCCGCGGACGCGCATCGGCGAAGAAGCGCGACGAATGCGTTGTCGGCCATTCCACCGAGTACACGTCGACGTCCTTGAGCAGGAAGGGCACGCCGGCGAGCGGCAGCGTGCAGCTCACGTGCCGGGCCGCCTCACGCGCGCGGTCGGCATCGAGCAGGATGACGGCGTTGAGCGCCGGGTTGAGCGCAGCGATCGCCGCGAGCGCGGCGTCGGTCACCTCGGCCGCCGAGAGCTCGCCCTCGCGCACCGCGGCCGCAATGGCAACGGCGTCCATCGCAACGTATTCGTCGAGGGTCATGCGCACCTGCCAGGCCGGCCGCGACGTCGATGAAAGGCGTCGCCACCGCGCCATTCGATCCCAAATCTCGCGTGCGCGCCACTCGATCGCCTGCGCTGCCGGCCCGCTCCGTGCTCCCGCATCCGATCACGGGATCCTGCGTGCGCATCGGACGCCCGCGCCAAGGCCTCCGGCGCGGGGTCCGCTCGCCCGCGTCACGCAACCGCCGGTCAGCGGCGCGCCCGCATTCGGACGGGCTTTCGGCCCAGCGAGCGGTACAGGTTGTCGAAGAGCACCGACGCCTCACGGATCCGCTGCTCGTCGTCGTCGGTCGAGAGCACCAGTCCGCCCACGAACTGCCGCACTCCCTCCGACTCGGGGCGCCCGAACCGGCCGTCCTTCAGGTCGAGGTCGTGGACGATCTCGCCGATCGCTCCCAACGCCGGATCGTCGATGCCGAATTCATCGACGAGGACCTCGAACGAGCAGCGATCCCCTCGGTGCGTGAACTCCGCCGCCGCCATGTCGTAGCGGACGTCGCCGGTCGCCGGCCGGTAGGTCGCCGGGTCCACGAAGCGAAAGCGGGCCTTCCGGTCGATGAACCGCCGGATGAGCCATGCGCAGGCGACGCGGTCGATCTTCACGCCCCGGCGCGTCACCCAGGTACGACCGCGCAGCGCGCTCCGGCGAACCGGCCCAGCGGGCGTGGCATCGACCGGAGCCTGGACCCGCAGGGCTGCTACGCCGGCCTCAAGTTCGCGAATGAGCGCATCGGTCGACTCCCGTGCGTTTGCCCCGAAAAAGTCGATCTCGGCTACCTCCGCAAAGCGCCGGCGCAGCCGTCTGGCCGCCGACTCGAGCCCGGCGAGCGGCTCGCCGTCCTGCCGGGTCGGCCGCAGGCGATTGCGTATCGCACGAGCCTCGCTGCCGAGGTCTGCATAGTCGGACTCCCGCGCAGCATCGAAGCGTGCCCGGAGTTCCTCGTCAGTCACCCCATGCAGGAGTCGCGCCTCGGACACCAGCGCCTCACCACCCGCCGCCTCGACCTCCTTCGCGATCCACAGGAAGTCCTCCAGCGTATCGTCTGAATGCGGCAGCGCGTACACGGATTTCTTGACCCCGACCGCCCCGATTGCCTGCAGGCGCCTCCAGATCCTGACGCGCTGGTACGCCGGGTCCGGTGGCAACTGGTGAGTGAGGATCAGCCAGCGCTGCGTGTCCGGCCGGGACGCTTTCGCGGTCGCCATGCTACGACTGTATCACGCGTAAGTCTGTGCGCGTATAGTCGTATCAGCCGCTGCGTAGCCGCGGCCACGCGGGTCCGAGCTCTCCGGAGGCCAAGTGCGGTCCGTCGCGCCCGAGCGTCCGACGATCGATTGCCTCGCAGCCCGTCGCAGATCGCGACACCGGCGAGCAGGCCCGCCATCATCGCCGACCGGGGCGCAAGGCGCCGCGCGATGCCGGCGCCGGTGCTGCGCGGCGGGACGCCAGGCGCCTCCATCGCTTTCCGGGCGGCACCTTCGCGGCGAGCAACACGGTCCTCATCCGGGCACACCTGAACAGGAGATTCGGCCATGAGCGCGAGCACTCGACGGGAATTCCTTGGCGCGGCAGGCGCGACCCTGCTGGTGGGAAGCGGTGCCGCGACGAGCACTGCCGCCGCGGACGCCGCTGCCAGCCTAGATCCACGTGCGTACGGGTACTCGCACGCGCCGGTTCCGCTGCCGTTCGCTGCCCGGGCACTGCGCGGGATCTCGGAGAAGCTGATCCAGTCGCACTGGGAGAACAATTACGGTGGCGCGGTCAAGGCTCTCAACGTCGTGCGCAGCCGCTTGGCGCAGGCGGCCTCCGACGCCAACACGCCGCCGTACCTGTATACCGGCCTCAAGCGCGAGCAGCTGCTGCGCACGGGCTCCGTGGTCCTGCATGAAGCCTACTTCGGCAATCTCGGCGGCGACGGCAAGGCCCCGGCGAAGCTGCGCTCGTCGATCGCCGACAGCTTCGGCAGCTTCGACGCGTGGGAGGCCGAGTTCCGCAAGATCGGCCTCGGGCTCGGCGGAGGGTCCGGCTGGGTGGTGCTCGGATGGAACCGCCGGCTGGGACTGCTCGAGAACTCCTGGATGGCGGACCACGGCACCGGGCCGATCGACACGATTCCGCTGCTCGTGCTCGACATGTACGAACACGCCTACCAGATGGACTACGGTGCGGCCGCCGCGAAGTACATCGACGCGTTCTTCGCCAATGTTCACTGGGACGTCGTCGGCGCCCGCTTGGCGCTCGCGTCGCAGGTCAGCCGCACGTGACCGTGCCCACGCGCCCCGTGAGCCCGGCCGGAGCGGCGCACTGGGCTTCGGCCGCGATCGCCGTGCTCGCAGGGCTTCTCGCGGGAACGCCCGCCGCTTTCGGCGACTCGCCGGAGCTTGCAATGCGGGACTTCGCCTCGGGTCAGATCAAGAAAGGCGTGCGCTCGATCGGCTTCGGTGGCGACGGCGCCACGTGGGGCAACTACGGCCTCGTCTGGCGCGATGCCGACACGGCGCTGGTCGACTATGGCGACACGTCCTACTCCAATGGCAACGACTTCCACTTCGCCGCCCTCGGGGCAACGACTCCGTCCTTGTGGAGGGACCTGGCGATCTACGTGATCGCGCTCTCCGAGCGCTCCGACGACACGCGATTCAGCCTGCGCTCGCCCGGTCTCGGCGCCGCGCCGACCCCGGTCGCCGGCAGCGGCGTCAACAACGCGGTCTTCTCGAAGATCGCCATGCCGCTCGGGCATGGCGTGTCCGCCGGCATCCTGCTCGCCTACGAGCGCTCGCACTTTGACGCGGCGTCGATCGCTGCGCCCTCGAATGCCGTGCGCTACGAGACCGACTGGCGGCCGTCCGGTGGCCTTGGCGTCGCCTGGCAGCCAGACCAGCGATGGATGTTCGGCTTTCGGGCACTCTTCAACAACGACCTCGAGCGCCGCATCGATTCATCGGGAACGCGCGTGGGCGAGGCGCGCTCCATGGAACTGCGTCTTGGCGGCTCGGTGGCTCCGTGGCCCGGCGCGCTGATCGACGTTGGCGGGACGCGGCTCGAGAAGCGCAACAACATTGCCGGCACGGAGACGACGACCTACGAACCGAACGTCGGCATCGAACAGGCATTCCGCAACCGGCGCTACGTCGTTCGACTCGGCGTCGACGAGACATCGCCGACGGCCGGGGTGTCGCTCAAGATCGCGCCGGTCAACATCGACGTGGCCTACGTCCGGAACATGGCGCGTGCGCGGGTGGGATCTCTGTTCGGCGATCGCAGCAGCAGCGTCGTTGCGACGGTGACCCTCGACTATCGAGCGCTGCGCGGCCATTGAGCCGAGGGACGCCGCGCGGGACTCGGCCGTGCGCGGCGGCGCACGATCGCGCCGCGGGAATTCCGTGGTGGCCGGAGCTGCAGCGACGCGCACCCAGTGGGTGCGTCCGTCGATGCCCGCCTGTCGACGACCGTGCCCGACCGCGCAGGCCTTCGGGGCCGGCCACCCGTATGGCCTTCCTAGTCGGTATTCAGGGTATTCCTCAGCGCACTCTCCCAGTTGCCCAAGGATGATTGGTGACGATTTCTGATGGAGGCCGGACGGCTGGCAGCCGATGATCTGAACGATTTCGGCCTCTACGTGCCGGACCCGTGTCGGCCCGCGAACCCCCCGAATGGACGCCCAAGTTCAACCCGCTCCGCGGCCGGCTCGCCGGTCGCCCTCTTCGCCCGGCAGGCCCCTGGGGCAGACGGTACTGAAGGCGCTCGCACTCGCGGCCGGCTACCTCGCGGGCGCGCGCCTCGGCCTGCTGCTGGCGATTCCACCGGGCTACGCGTCCGCGTTCTGGATACCGGCCGGGCTCGCATTCATGGCGATCCTGGTCGGCGGCCCTCGCCTCGCGCCCGGCATCCTGCTCGGATCGCTCGCGCACAACGTGCTGATCTCCGTGGCTGCGGGCAAGTCCGTCGCGACCAGCCTCCTGATCGGAGGTGGAATCGGCGTCGGCGCGTGCCTGCAGGCGGTAGCCGGTGCGTACCTCGTGCGCCGCCACGTCGGCTACCCGACCGCCCTGACCAAGGTCCGCGAGATCCTGCGGTTTCTGCTGCTCGCCGGGCCCGTCGCGTGCCTGGTCAACGCCACATGGTCGAACGGCGTGCTGGCCCTGGCGCACTTCGTCACGACCGACACCCTCGCCTTCTCGTGGTTCAACTGGTGGGTCGGAGATTCGCTGGGCGTCGTGCTCTGCGCACCGCTGTGGCTCGTCGTCGCGGGGCGACCGCGCGAATCGTGGCGAGGCAGGCTGCGCACCGTCGCGCTGCCCATGCTCGGCAGCATCGCCCTCGCACTCGCCGCATTCGTCATTGTCCAGCGCGCGGATTCTGAGCGGATCCGCGTCCAGTTCGAGGCCCAGGCGGTTGCCGTCGCCGGCCGGATCCAGCACGAGCTGGACGCCGACGTGGCGCTGTTCGAGTCGGTCCGGGACTATCTGCGCGCCACGCGCGACATCGATGCACAGTCGTTCTCGGCCTTCTCCGGCGGCGCCGTGGCCAAGCGTACCGGCGTGCGCGTCGTCGAATGGGCGCCGCGGGTGACGAGCGGTGAGCGCGCCCGGTTCGAGCGCGAGGCCCGGACCGCGTCCGGCGCCCTGCTGGCAATTACCGAGCGCGCTGCCGACTCCGGGCTCGTCCCAGCCGGCCCTCGCCCGCAGTACTTCCCGGTGATGTTCGCCGAGCCGCTGGCCGGCAACGAGCCGGCGCTGGGGTTCGACCTCGCCTCCGAGCCTAGGCGCCGGGCGGCGATCAATGCCTCGCTGCGCGCCGGGGGCACCGTGGTCTCGGAACCCGTGCAACTCGTTCAGGACGCCCGGCGAACGTCGAGCGTCATCGCGTTCCTGCCGGTCTACGGCTCGCGCGAGGATCCAGCGACGCCGCGCGGCTTCGTCGTCGCGCCGCTCGAGATTGCGCCGCTGATCTCCCGCGCGCTCGCCGGCAAGGACGCAAGCGGCCTCGCCTTCACGCTGACCGACCCGAGCGCAAGCAAGTCGCTGCTCTACGAATACGGCCCGCAGCAGAACGGCGGGCCGGCCACGTCGAACGCCGCCCCGCCGGACCTCGTCCTGTCGCGGCGCATCGACGCGCCCGGCCGGCCCTGGCTGGTCACATTCCGGCCGACCGCCGCCTTCCTCGCGAGCGTCCGGACGCCGATGCCGTGGATCGTCCAGTCGACGGGACTCCTTTGCGCCGGCCTGCTCGGCCTGCTGTTTCTCGCGCTGTCCGGCCGCAACGAGGAGATCTCGCGCGAGGTTCAGCGGCAGACGCAGGAGCTGGCCGACCAGGGCCGGCGCCACGAGGTCTTCCTGCGCAATGCCGCCGACGGCGCCCACGTCCTCGACGCCACGGGACGACTGGTGGACGCCAGCGACTCCTTCTGCCAGATGCTCGGTCGGCCTCGCGACGAGGTCATCGGCCTGTCGATCCCCGATTGGGACCCCACCGTGCCGCGGGCGGAGCTGGCGGCGCGCATGGCGAACCACTTTGCGGGCGGATTCCTGCGCTTCGCGACCCGGCACCGCCGCAAGGACGGTTCCGAGCTCGAGGTCGAGGTGCAGACGGACGCGTTCACGTACCGGGGCGGGCGCTACCTGTACTGCTCGGCGCGCGACATGACGGAGTTGCGCGCGCTGCAGCGGGCCCTCATCGACGCCTCCAACCGCGAGCGCCAGAAGCTCGGCTACGACCTGCACGACGAGCTCGGCCAGGTACTCACGGGGATCAGCCTGCTCGCGACCGCGCTGGCGTCCGGAGCCGCCGCTTCCAGAGCCGCGGAACCGGAGCGGCTCGCGGAACTGGAGACGCTGACCCGGCACGCGATCGGCACGTGCCGCGCGATCGCGCACGGCCTGTCGCCGCTCACGTATCAGCGCGGCGACCTCATCGCCGCCTTGCGCGAGATGGTCAACCTGCAGGCCTCTGCCTGCGACGCCACGATCCGGTTCAGCCACGTCGGGGATGCGCCCCTCACGGCCGACCTGGAGACCAAGGACCATCTCTACCGGATCGCGCAGGAGGCCCTGACCAACGCGCGCCGGCACGCCCGGGCACGGCACATCGACGTGCTGCTCGAGATCGAGGACGAGGCGATACGGCTCGAGGTCGAGGACGACGGAATAGGCGCCGTGGCGGCGACCGCCGAGGCTCCGGGCATGGGACTGCAGATCATGCGGTTCAGGGCATCGATGATCCGCGCGGACCTGACCGTCGGGCGCGGTTCGCAAGGCGGCACCCGGATCGTCGTCGTCTGTCCGCAGCGGGCGGTGCACGAGGGCGCCGCGGTAAGGTCCGCGGTCCTGTAGCAGACCGGCGCCCGGCGCGGCAGCCGCCGTCGCCGGGATGCCCGCGCCCCGGCGCTTGTTGCACAATCCACGTTCACCACCCGGGCAGACGCCCATCCCAGCGGCCGGCGCCGGCGACACTCCCCGACGTGAACTCGGACAGACCCCCTGCCGTCGTCAGGCGCGTCTCGGTCAACGAGATCCCGGTCGCGCTCGAGATCCTGCGCGAGGCCGCGACCTGGGCCCTGGCGCGCGGCGTCAACGTCTGGGCACCGCACGAGCTTCGCGAGCGAGACTTCGAGCCGCCGGCGCGCGCCGACGAACTCGTGCTCGGCTACGCGGGAGCGACGCCGGTGGCGACGATGCTGCTGCAGTCCGTGGACCGCAAGTACTGGCCCGAGGCGGTCGCAGATGAGGCGCTCTACCTGCACAAGGTCGCGGTTCGGCGGACCGCGGCAGGACAGGGCTGGCTAGGGCGCCTGATCTCGTTCGCGACCGACGACGCCCGGGCACGCGGGATCGGGCGCTTGCGGCTCGATACGCTCGCCCATCCGGGACTTCGTGGCCTCTACGAACGGCACGGATTCCGGGCGCTGCCCGAGGCCCCGCTCACCGTCGGCGGCCGGCGGATGATCCGGATGGAGCGGGTGCTCGACCCGGCGTCGGGCACAGACCGGCCGACGCCGCGCCGCTAGTGCGCCCCGGCCAGCGGCCGTCCGCCGCCGATCATCCGGGCGTCGCCTGGCGTGCGCGCCAGGCGGCGAGCAGTTCGGCCTCGCGCTCCGCCGTCAGTCCGGCCTTCAGGCTCGCCTGGCGCTCCGGCGCCTGCTGCCGGAACCACTCGAGGGTATCGACGGCAGTCGTCGCGAGCGGCCGGAAGGTGAGCCCCGCCTTGCGTGCCTTCGACACGTCCCTCAACCCGAAGCCCGCGTATTCGCCCCGCGCCGGGATCCAGACGGGCAGGTCGCTCCACGGAGCCACCTTCTCGCCCAGCAGGAAGTCGGTCGGCACCCAGTTGAGGTGTGCCTGCGCGTGAATTGCGGCGGCGACGCCCTCCAGCAGGCGGCGCTCGTCCAGGGCACCGGCCGGCCCGGTGGCGTTGAAGACTCCGAAGACCCGCGCCTCGGCCATGCGGATCGTCCACTCCGCGAGGTCGCGCGCGTCGATGATCTGCACCGGATCGCTGCCGTCGCCCGGTGCGAGCACCTCGCCGCCGCGCGCGAGGCGCACCGGCCAGTACGTGAATCGGTCCGTCTCGTCGCCCGGACCGACGATGAGGCCCGGCCGTATGACGGTGGTGGCACCCGGGAACTGCCTCTCGGCCTCCTGCTCGCTCAGGGCCTTCAGCGGACCGTAGAGCGCGTAGCCGTTCGCCTTGAACGAGGCCTGGGTTTCGGCCATCGCGTCCGCGCCCGTGTACGCGGCCACCGGCGCGGTTTCATCGGCCGGCCGGTCGTTCGCGGCATAGACGGAGATCGTCGAGATGAAGATGTACTGCCGCACCTTGCCGCTCAGCACGCGACCGGCGTCGCGGACCCACTTCGGCAGCGTCGTCGGATTATCGATGCACACGTCCCACTCGCGACCCTCCAGCGACTTGAGGTCGCCGGAGTCGCGGTCGCCGATCAGTTCCTCGACGGCGCCCGGCCAGCTGTGCGGCTGGCGACCGCGATTGAACAGGGTCACCTGGTGGCCGCGCGCCAGCGCATAGCGCACCTGGTGGGGGCCGGTGAAGCCGGTACCGCCCAGGATCAGGATGCGCAGGCGGCGCGGCGCCTTGCCCGCGGCAGCGCCCCACGCCAGCGCGCGCGGCAAGGACATTCCGGCCAGCAACGCGGTGGTCGCGCGCAGCAGCTGACGACGGCTCGACTGCATGGTCAACTCCTTCTCTGATGGATCACGGGCATCGTTCGCCGGCCCCGGTGGCCTGCGCTTCGGACTGCTGCAGCCGCGCATAGGCGCGGCCGAGCCAGAGCGCGATCATCATCCAAGCGAGCGATAGTGGCACGCCTGCGAACGCGATGCCGCTGATGCCGAGGCCGAGCGCCATCATGCCCGCGTGACTCCATGCGCCCACCTGGTCGCCGGCGCGGAATACGAAGGTGTCCACGAAGTTCTTCGCCTTGTACTTCTGTTCGCGGCTCAATGGCACGAACAGCACTTCGCGCGACGGCGTCGTGACCGCGAACTGGCCGGCACGGCGGACCACCTGGAACGCGATGACTGCGGTCAGCACCGGCGCGCAGCCGAGCCACAGGAAGCCTGCCACGGACAGCGCGGGCAGCAGCAGCAGCGTGCGCCCGACACCGAGCGAAACCAGCAGGCGCCGCGTCAGGCCCATCTGCGCCACCAGCGTCAGCGCGTTGACCCAGATGTCGACGCGCGCGAAATACAGCGTCCGGGCGACCCGGTCGGTGATGGCCGCGGAGACGATCTGGGCCTGCAGGAAGTACAGGAAGGTGGACCCGATCGTAAACATCATCATGAAAGCGGCGATGCCGAGCAGGTACGGCGACCGCGCGACCCCCAGCATCCCGCCCAAGGCCCCGCCGCCGACCGGCGCCGCGTCGAGCTGCCGCTGCGTGCCGCTGGCCGCGGACACGCGGCGCGTAAGCGCAAACATGCACTGCAGCGCCAGCTCGAGTAGCAGCGCCGCGACGAGCAGCAGCGCGACCGGCCCGATCGTGCGGGCCACGGCGCTGGTCAGCAGCCCGCCGCACAGTCCCCCGAGCGTACCGCCGGCACCAATGACGCCGTACAGGCGCCGCGCCTGGTCGGTCCGGAAGACATCCGACATCACGGCCCAGAACAGCGACGTGACGAACAGGTTGAACACGCTCAGCCAGACGAAGAAGCAGCGCCCGGCCCAGACGGCCGCCGCCCCGTCGCGGGTGCGCAGCAGGAGGAAGAACGCCACCAGGAACGCGATCAGCGTGCGGTATGACCAGGCGACGAAGCGGCGGCGCGGCAGCCGGGCGACCAGCGTGGAGAAGACCGGGCTGATCGCGACCGTGACGCCGAGCGTCGCCAGGAACAGCCACGGCAACTTGTCCACGCCCCCGGCCACGCCGATCTCGTCGCGCACCGGCCGCAGCACGTAGTAGCTGGCGAGAACGAGGAAGAAGTACAGGAAGGCGAGCACCACCACGGCACGCTCGGCCGCGCCGGCACCGGGTGCGGCGCGGTGCGGCTGGAGCGGCGGCGGCGTCGATGGCATTCGTTGTTCTCCGCGAGCGGACGCTGCGAGCGCCGGGGCCCGCACGCGCCGGTGCGGCACGGGACTGCCGACCGGGCGCTCCGCTTCGTGGCAGCGATGATGCCACGTCCGCGACGCGCCCCCGCGGCGCGGCTTGGCCGAACCGGCCGGGCGCCCCGCGCGGCGCGAGGCAAGGGCGGCGCCGGCGGCCCGGGTGCGCGGGGCAGCGCGCGCCGGCATGCGTCGCAGAGCAGCACACCGGCGTCGTGCGATCCGAGCGGCCTTAAGACGCGCCGCGCTGTGCGCGCCGCCCGGAGCTCTGCCCCGCCCTCCCTGCCCCGGCCGCCGGCACCGCGGGCAGGGCCCGAGGCTATACTCCGCCCGGCGTCGGTTCGCTGCGCGTCGCGGGACGCGCTTTCACCGGCCACGGACCGGGACCGCTCGAGGTGGCAATGCAGGAACGGGTACACGAGCAGCGGCTGTTCGTCGGCTGTTGTGCGGCACTGACCGCGACGGCATTCTGCTTCGCCTGCATCGCGGCGGTCATGGACGACCTGCGGATCGGTTACTCGCTGACGAGCGGCGAGGTCGGCATGATCGGCGGCGCGGCGCTCTGGGGCCTCGCGCTCGGGCAGCTGGTGTTCGCACCGCTGTGTGACGTTGCCGGATTGCGCGCGCTGCTGCGCCTCGCCTGCCTGGTCCACCTCGCGGGCGTCGCCGTGCTCGTCACGGCCGGCGGCTTCGCCCAGCTGCTGACCGGGGCCGCGCTGCTATCGGTCGCCAACGGCATCGTCGAGGCGGCCTGCAATCCGCTGGTGGCAACGCTCTACCCGACCCGCAAGGCGGTGCGGCTCAATCACTTCCACCTGTGGTTCCCGGGCGGGATCATGGTCGCCGGTCTCGTGCTGTACGCGCTCGGCCGGCTCGGGGTCCATGCCTGGCGCGCCGAGGTCGCGCTGATCGCCGTGCCGACGCTCGCCTACGGCGCGCTGACCTGGTTCGAGGCGTTTCCGGCAACCGAGAGCCGGCGTTCGGGACTCGCGGTCCGACAACTGGCATCGGCCTGCCTGCGCACGCCGCTGCTGTGGCTGATGCTCGGCCTGATGGCGATCACCGCCTCCCTCGAGCTCGGTCCGAACCGCTGGATCCCGTCGGTGCTCGAGGCCGGCGGCCTGCCGGGCATCCTCGTGCTCGTGCTGATCAACGGGCTGATGGCCGCGCTGCGCTGGCGCGCGCACTGGCTGCTCGCGCGCCTGCCGCCGACGGCCGTCCTGCTCGGCTCGGTACTGGTCACCGGGCTCGGCCTCGTGCTGTTCGGCACGTCGGCGACGTTCGCACAGGTGCTGCTCGCGGCCTGCGTGTTCGCCGCCGGTGTCGCGTTCCTGTGGCCGACGATGGTGGGCCTCGTCGCAGAGCGAGTGCCGGCTGGCGGCCCGCTGGCACTGGGCCTGATCGCCGCGGTAGGCGCCGCCTTCGTGGGCGTCGTGACGACGCCGGCGCTCGGCCAGGCGGCCGACCGGCTCGCCGCCGTCCGTCTCGAGCCGCCGGCGAGCACGGCCGCGCTCGCCGGACTTGCGCAGGACACGGCCGCACTCGCGGAGCGCGCGCCCGTGGCGGCCGACCCGGACCTCGCCGAACTGGCCGCCGGTGCGCGCCGGCTGCTGGCCTCGCTGCAGCGCGGCGAACCGCCGGGCGAGGCGGCCATCGCCTGGCTGCGCCACCTGATCCGCGCGCAGCCGGACCCGCGGCTGGTCGAGCGCGCCGGCGCGCTGCTGCGGCCGGCCGAGAACGCCGGCGGGCTGCAGTCGTTCGCGGCACTGCTGCCGTTCGCGGGGATCGCCGCGGTCGCCTTCCTCGGGCTGGTCCTCGCGGATCGTCGCCGTGGTGGCTACGCGGCGCAGGTCGCGCGTGCCCGATCAACCCTGACGGCGGCCAAGGCCGCGCTGGATCCGTCTTGAACGCACCGACACCCCTGCGCATCGGCTTCGTCGGCGCGGGCT
>JAFEDP010000059.1 GCA_018241545.1 Pseudomonadota bacterium | reverse complement strand
CGCTGGAGTCGCTCGGCGAGACGCTCAGCGGGCGCGTGCCGCGCGGCAGCGCCGTCATGCTGGCGGCCGATCCCGGTCTTAAGTCAAGCGGCTTCGTCGACGCGGCGACCGCCGCGCTCGCTGCGGCCGGCTTCGGCGTCGTCGGATTCGGCGACTTCAAGAGCGATCCGACCATGGCACAGGTCGACGCAGCGGTCGCGCTCGCGCGGCGCGAGCGCGTCGCCGCGGTCGTGGCGCTCGGCGGCGGCTCGGCGATGGACGTCGGCAAGACCATCGCCGGCATCGCCGGCGGCAGCGAGGGCGCGGCGCACTACGGACTCTGCGCCCACCCGTTTCCGGCCACGCGCCTCGTCTCGGTGTGCGTGCCCACCACCTCCGGCACGGGCTCCGAGGCGACCCGCACGGCGGTGCTGGGCGATGCCGGCGGCGCCAAGGTCTGGCTGTGGGGCGACGAACTCAAGCCCGCCGTGATCGTGCTCGACCCGGTGCTGACGACGGGCCTGCCCGCGCCGCTGACCGCGGCGACCGGCATCGACGCGCTGGTGCACGCGGTCGAGGCCTCGACCAACGCCAACGCCAACGCCGCCAACGACCTGTACTGCCACCAGGCGATCCGGCTCGTGGTCCGCCACCTGGTGCGCGCGGTGGAGACGCCGCGCGACCTCGAGGCGCGTGCGGGCCTGCAGTGGGCGGCGACCCTGGCGGGGATCGGCATCGACAATTGCGGCACCGCGATCGCGCACAACATCGGCCACGCGCTCGCCTCGCTCAGGCCGGTCCACCACGGGCGCGCGGTGGGCCTCGCGATGCGGGCCACGCTCGGCTGGAACTGCGAGTCGGACGCCGACGGCCGCTTCGCTGCCGTCGCGGCGCTCCTCGGCGAGGCCGCCGACGCGCGCCGGCTGCCGGGCGCGTTCGACCGCCTGCTGCGGCAGGCCGGCGTCAAGGTGTCGCTCGCCGGCGAGGGCCACGACCAGGTGACGCCGGCCGACCTCGCGCGCCAGATGGCGCGTCCCGAGAACGAGGCCATGCGGCGCTCGAACCGGCGGCCCGTGGCCGACGCCGACCTCCTGACCTTCGCAACCGCGGTCCTGACCGCCCGGTGACACCGTGACCGATGCACTCCTGGGCCGCGACCGCGCGGCGTGGCAGGCGAGCGCGAACGCGCTCGTCATCGAGGGCCGAGCCTTCATCGACGGCGCGTACGTCGCCGCGCGCAGCGGCCGCACCTTCGACGACGTGAGCCCGATCGACGGCCGCGTGGTCGCCAAGGTCGCGCGCTGCGAGGCCGCCGACGTCGACGCCGCCGTCGGCGCCGCGCGCGCCGCCTTCGAGCGCGGCGAGTGGCGGCGCACCGATCCCAAGGAGCGCAAGCGCGTGCTGTCGCGCTTCGCCGAGCTGATCCGCGCCGATCTCGAGCGCCTCGCGCTGCTCGAGACGCTCGACGTCGGCAAGCCGATCCTGAACTCCGTGAACGTCGACGTGCCCTTCGCCGCCGACTGCATCGCCTACTACGCCGAGTTCGCCGACAAGCTCTACGACGAGATCGCGCCGACCGGACCGAACGAGACGGCGCTGGTGCGCCGCGAGCCGCTCGGCGTCGTCGGCGCGATCGTGCCGTGGAACTACCCGCTGATCATCACCGCCTGGAAGCTCGGGCCGGCGTTGCTCGCGGGGAACTCGGTGGTGCTCAAGCCGGCCGAGCAGTCGCCGCTGACGGCGATCCGCCTCGGGCAGCTCGGCCTCGAGGCCGGGCTGCCGCCCGGCGTGCTCAACGTCGTGCCGGGCTACGGGGAGGAGGCGGGCAAGCCGCTCGCGCTGCACCCGGACGTCGACATGGTGAGCTTCACGGGCTCCACCGAGGTCGGCAAGCTCATGATGCGCTACGCCGGCGAGTCGAACTTGAAGCGCGTCGCGCTCGAGTGCGGCGGCAAGAGCCCGCACGTCGTGATGGCGGACGCGGACCTGGCGGCGGCGGCCTCCGGCATCGCCTGGGGCATCTACTACAACATGGGCGAGACCTGCCATGCCGGCTCGCGGGTCATCGCGCACGAGAGCGTCAAGGACCGCCTGGTCGAGGAGATCGAGCGCGTCGCGCGCACGATCACGCTCGGCCACCCGTTCGAGCCCTCGACCCAGATGGGCGCGCTGATCGACCAGGGCCACCTCGCGCGCGTCGTGGGCTACATCGAGTCGGGCGTCGCCGAGGGCGCGCGCATCGCCTTCGGCGGGCGACGCGTGCTCACCGAGACCGGTGGCTGCTACGTCGAGGCGACCGTCCTCGACGGCGTGACGCCGGCGATGCGCGTGGCGCGCGAGGAGATCTTCGGGCCGGTGCTGGTGGTGTCGACCTTCCGCGACGAGGAGGAGGCGCTGCGGCTCGCCAACGACACGATCTACGGCCTCGCGGCCGCGGTCTGGACCCGCGACATCAACGTCGCACACCGGCTGTCGAACGCGCTGCGCGGCGGCACGGTGTGGGTCAACACCTACGACCGCTCCTCGCTCGCGACCCCCTTCGGCGGCTTCAAGCAGTCGGGCTTCGGCCGCGACCGCTCGCCGCATGCGATCGACAAGTACACCGACCTCAAGACCATCTGGACGGCCTACCAGTGAACGCCCGCGAGCAGCCGCGGCCGCGTCCGGCGCCGGAGCACCGGATCGCCGCCGTCGAGGTCAGCCACCACCGGCTGGAGTTCCAGCCGCCGTTCCATGCGAGCTGGGACACCAAGCCGCGCGTGCGCTTCGACGCGACCATCGTGCGCGTGCGCACCGACAGTGGGCTCGTCGGCGTCGGCTCCGGCGACCTGATGCTCGGCTTCGCCGGCCACGAGCACCTGTTCGTCGGTGAGGACGCGCTCGCGATCGAGCGCCACTACCGGGTGCTTGCGAACCTCGAGTTCCACTACGGCCGCTGCTGGCCGCTCGACCTCGCGCTGTGGGACCTGGCCGGGCAGATCACGGGGCAGCCGTGCTGGCGGCTCCTCGGCGGGCTGGCCGGCCGGGTGCGCGCCTACGCCTCGAGCGGCACGCTGCGCGACCCGGCCGCGATGGCCGAGTGCGCCGAGCGCATGCTCGCCGAGGGCTTCCCGGCGATGAAGATCCGCTTCCACCGCGGCGACTGGCGCGACGACATCCGCGCCCTCGAGGCGGTCCGTGCGCGCGTCGGCGCGCGGCTCGAGCTCATGGTCGACTGCAACCAGGGCTGGCGCATGCCGTGGGACACGGCCGCGCCGTGGAGCCTCAAGGATGCGGTCGCGGTGGCGCGTGAGCTCGAGCGGCTCGGCGTCTACTGGATGGAGGAACCGCTCTATCGCGGCGACCGCGCCGGCATGCGCGCGCTCAGGGATACCACCGCCGTGCGCATCGCCGGCGGCGAGATGACCCGCCAGCTGCACGAGTTCCGCGACCTGATCGTGGACGGGTGCCTCGACGTGCTGCAGCCGGACGCGGCGCTGGTCGGCGGCATCACGGGCTTGCGGCGCGTGGCGCTGATGGCGCAGGAGCACAACCTCGTCTTCACGCCGCACACCTGGACCAATGGCATGGGCGTTACCGCGAACGCGCACCTCGTCGGCGGGCTGGTCGACGCGCCGTGGATCGAGTACCCGTACGACCCGCCGGAGTGGGGCCTCGAGCGGCGCGACTTCATGATGGCGTCGCCGCTCAAGGTCGACGCGGGCGGCTGGATCAACCTCGGCGAGTCGCCTGGAATGGGCTACGCCGTCGACGAGGCGGCGCTCGCGCGCACCCGCATCGGCTGAGACGCGCCGCTCAGTCGGCGATCGACTGGTAGATCAGCGCCATCGTGCGGTCGAGGAACTCGCCGTCCTGAGGCTGGTACTGCGCGAACACGAGCGCCACCAGCTGCTCCTTGGGATCCATCACCGCGCGGGTCGTGGCGTAGCCGCCCCAGGTGAAGGCGCCGGCCGAGCCGAGCACCTGCGCCTCGGCGGGGCTCGTCAGCACGCCGACGCCGAGGCCATAGCCGAGGCCCGGGCGGACCGGCGGGATCGCGGGCGCGAGGTGGTCGGCGGTCATCAGCTCCACGGTCTTGCGACTCAGGATCCGCACCGGACCGAGCCGGCCGCCGTTGAGCAGCATCTGCGCGAAGCGCAGGTAGTCCGCGGGCGTCGAGGACAGGCTCGCACCGCCGTAGGGATGGCCGGTGAACCCCGCGTAGCTGTCGGCGCCGAAGTTGTCGCCGGGCAAGATCCGCCCGTCCGGGCCCGGATGGTAGATCGAGGCGAAGCGCGCCTGCTTGGCGGGCGGCACTCCGAAGACCGTGTCCTTCATCTGCAGCGGCCCGAAGATCGCCTTCTGGCAGTAGGCGTCGAACGGCATCCCCGAGAAGTGCTCGACCAGCGCCGCCTGCACGTCGTGGGCGAAGCTGTAATGCCAGCGGGTACCGGGCTGGTAGAGCAGCGGCATCGTCGCGAGCTTGGCCGCGAACGCCCGGAGGCTGAGCTGGCCGCTGTAGGCGAGCCCGGCGGCCCGGTAGGCCCGGTCGACCGGCGTGTCGCCGAAGTAGCCGTAGCTGAACCCCGCCGTATGGCGGAACACGTCCTCGATCGTGATCGGGCGCACCGGGTCCTCGAGCACGGGGCTGCCGTCCGCGGCGACCTCCTTAACGACCTTGACGCCCGCGAATTCCGGCAGGTACTTCGAGAGCGGGTCGGTCAGCTGGAACAGGCCCTGTTCATAGAGCGTCAGCAGCGCGACGCTGGTGACGGGCTTGGTCATCGATTGCAGCCGGAACAGCGCGTCGGTCCGCATCGGACGGTGGGCCGCCACGTCGGCCTCGCCGTAGGCCTTGAGGTAGGCGAGGTGGCCACGACGCGCAATCAGGACGACCGCACCCGCCTTGCGCCCGGCGGCGACCTCGCCCGTGACGTAGCGATCGAGCCGCGCGAGGCGCTCGGCGGAGAGACCGACGGCGGCGGGCGCCGCGGACGCGAGGACCGGCTCGGCGGCCGGCGTGGCGGCCCAGGCGGTACCCGCCGCGAGCGCGGCGAGCAGGACGGCCGGGCGACCGGCCCGGTGGCGGAGGCGTGCGCTGTTCATGCGCCGAGACTAGCAGCTTTGCGCGCCGTACTGCGCGAGCCGGATCAGGCCTCGTGGCGCGCCGCCGCAATCTCCTCGAGCACCTGCGCCTCGACGGCCGGGTTCGGCTCGCCGTCGCGAGTCGCCACCAGCTCGCGCGGGATCGCGTACAGCAGCGGGATCATCAGCAGCGAGGTCGCCGTGCCGGCCGCCACGCAGTACTCGACCCCGTGCGCGGCGCTGAGCGCGTACAGCTGCGCGCCGACCCAGTCGCCGCCGCGGAACGCGAGCTCGTAGGCGCCCGCCACCAGCATCATCAGCGTGCCCTGCAGCCCGGGCGGCGCGGCGCGCATCGCGAGGTCCCAGAAGGTCGCGAAGGCAAAGCCGCTCGCGAAGCCGATCAGCGTGCCCATGGCGAGCGAGCTTGCCGCCGAGTGGATGAACAGCAGCGGCAGCGCCGCCGGCAGCCACAGCAGCGTCGCCCACCACAGCAGCGCCCGAAGCGGCCGGCGCTTGCACAGGTAGCCATACAGCAGCGCGGCCGGGATGTAGGCGGCCATCTGCAGGCCTTGCGTGTACGCGTACACCGAGTCCGGCAGGTGCAGGTCGTTGGCGAGGTGGAACTGCAGCGGCGTGTTGAAGCCGGGCGAGAACTGGCACACGCACACGAGCAGCACGGCCGGGTACACGGCGCGGTGCCGGACGAGGCGCCTGAGGTCGCCGACGAAGCCGGCACCCTGCGCGAGCGGCTGATCGTAGGCATGGCTGAAGACCGCGCGCGGCCGCCACGTGCCGAGCAGTGCGATCGCGGCGCTGATCGCGGCGACCAGCAGGAAGGTGATCGTCGGGGTCAGGTGATCGGCGAGGTAGCCCGAGGCGAAGGCGCCGATCGCGTAGGGCGCGGAGCTCACCGCGTTCCACAGCGCCGACAGCCGCCCCGACATCAGCTGCTCCTGGCTGACGAGCGTCAGGATGCCGCGGGCCGCGGCCGCAACGAACCCGTACGACGCCATCACGAGCAGCATGCCGGCGAGCAGCCCGCCGAAGCTGAGCGGGGCGAGCGCGAGCCACACGAACACGAGCGCGGTGGCGCCGCCGAAGATCATCAGGAATCCCCGGTCGCGGCGCCCGAGCGGGTTCCACAGGTCGCGCGCGAGCCCGAAGCACACCGAGAAGTAGACCGGCACGGCGGTCAGCAGCCGGAACTGCGCGACCTGGTCCGGGGTCGCCGCCAGCTGGTTCTTCAGCATGAACGAGGTCGCGATGTCGAGCAGCTGCCCGTTCGGGATCGCGACGAATACCAGCAGGGTCAGCGGCGTGAAGTACGCATATACCGCCCCGGTCCGCGGTCCGGGCGGCGTCGGATCGTTCGCCACGCAGGCCCCCCTTCTGTGCCCGCCGTCGCGGTCCGATGGTAGCAGCGCCCGGCCGGGCGCGGCGTCAGAAGCGCAGCGACAGGCAGCTCAGACCGCCGTCCATCTTGCGGAACTCGCTCATCTCGAGTGGCAGCAGGTCGTAGCCGAGCCGCGCCAGCGCGTCGGCGAAGCGCGGGTAGCCGGCGGCGACGAGCACGCGTTCGTTGACGCGGATGCAGTTGGCCGCATAGGCCTCGTCCGCACCCACCTCGACGATCTCGTAGTCGGCGAGCGCGGGCAGGCGCGGCAGCGTCGCCTGCACCGCGAGCCGCCCTTCGCCGAGGTAGCAGATGCCGGTCTTGAGGTGCAGGAGCCCGGGTACCGCGCGGATGTCGACCAGGGTGGTGCGGACGCCGAAGTCGGCCAGCCAGGCGGCGAGCTGGCGGGCGCCGGCCTCGTTGGTGCGCGCCGTCACGCCCACCAGCACGCCGCTGTCGGTCTCGCAGACGTCGCCGCCGTCGAGGGTGCCCGGCGGCTCGATGCGCGCGAGGCGCGGGTAGTGCTGGGAGAGCGCGGCCGCGATGACCTCGGTCTCGCCGGCGCGCGCCGCCGCGCCGGGCCGCGTGATGAGCGCGCCGCGGGCCGTGACGATCGCCGTGTCCTCGACGAAGGTGCCGTCCGGGTAGCGCGGGTCGGCGGGCAGCAGGGTCGTGCGCAGACCGCAGGACTCCAGGGCGGCGGCGTAGCGACGATGCTGCTCGAGCGCCCGCGCGAGCACCGGCGGACCCTCGGCCGAGGTCGTGATCCCGGCCGCGAAGTTCTCGCCCGGTGCGCGCAGCAGCGCGCGCGTGAAGCGGGTGCTCACCTCAGCGGCCCTTCCAGACCGGCGGGCGCTTCTCGGTGAACGCGCGGGTGCCCTCCAGAAGGTCCTCCGAGCGGGCCACCTTCATGACCGCGTGCAGCGCGTCGTGCACCTCGAAGGCGGCGTTCTGCGGCACCATCTCGGTGTGCTGCAGCAGCTGCTTCAGCGCCGGGAACAGCAGCGGCGGGCCGTCGGCCAGCATCTGCGCGACCTCGCGGGCCTTGGTGAGGCCCTGGCCCTTGGGGACGACCCAGTTCGCGAGGCCCCAGTGCTTGGCTTCCTGCGCGTCCATCGGCCGGCCGGTGAACAGCATCTCGACCGCGATGTGGTAGGGGATGCGGCGCCGCAGCTTGATGCCGGCGGCGTCGGGCACCACGCCGACCTTGATCTCCGGCAGCGCGTAGCGCGCGTGCTCCTCCATGACGATCAGGTCGGTGCCCAGCACCAGCTCGAAGCCGCCGCCGTAGGCGATGCCGTTGACCGCGGAGATGATCGGCTTGTCGAGGTTGCGCGGGTAGTTGAGCCCGCCGAAGCCGCCCACGCCCCAGTCTGCGTCGGTGGGCTCGCCGGACGCCGCGCCCTTGAGGTCCCAGCCGGGGCAGAAGAACTTCTCGCCGGCGCCGGTCAGGATCGCGATGCGCAGCTCGGGGTCGCGCTGGAAGCCCGTCCACACGTCGTTGAGACGGCGGCTCATCGCCAGGTCGATGGCATTGGCCTTGGGCTTGTCGAGCGTGACCTCGAGGATCGCGCCCCGGCGCTCGGTTCGGACGCCATCGGTCATGTCAGGTCCCCCTCTTCTCGCGGATGAGCACGTCTACCGCCACGACGCCGCGGCCGGCGGGGCGGACGATGATCGGATTGACGTCGAGCTCGGCCAGCGTCTCGACGTGTGTCTCGGCGTAGCGGGCGACCGCGAGCACGGCCTCGACGAGCGCCGCGACGTCACCGGCCGGCTTGCCGCGAAAGCCCTCGAGCAGGCGCGCGATGCGCAGGCGCCCGAGCGCGGCGCGCACCGCCGCCGGCGTGAACGGCGGCAGCAGGCTGACGCTGTCCTTGAGGTACTCGGTCAGCACGCCGCCGGCACCGAGCACGAGCACCTGGCCGAACTGCGGGTCGACCGTGATCCCGACCAGCACTTCGGCGACCCCGTCGCCGACCATCTGCTCGACCAGCACGCGGTCCGACAGCGCCGCGAGCCGCTCGGCCGCGGCGCGCGCCTCGGCGGCGCTGCGCACGTTGAGGACCACGCCGCCGACGTCCGACTTGTGGGCGAGGTCGGCCGACAGCGCCTTGATGACGACCGGGAAGCCGATGGCCTCCGCCGCCCGCTCGGCCCCGCCGACCGGAACCGCCCGCGCCGCCGGCACCGGCAGCCCGCAGGCGGCGAGCGCGGCCTTGCCCTCGTGCTCGGTCAGCGTGTGCAGCGCACCGCCGCCCGCACGCGGGATCCGCAGTGCGACCTCGGGCCCCGCCCGCCACGCGGCGCCGACCGCGGCCGCGAGGTCGAGCGCCTCGACGGCCTCGCGCTGGCCCTGCAGCGGCACGACGCCCGCCGCCAGCAGCTCCTCGCGCAGGGTCCGGAAGATCGTCTCCGGCAGCGCGGCGAGCAGCGCCGCGCGCGTCGACTTGCCCTGGCTCGCGGCGATGAACTCGCGGATCGGCATCATGAACGAGGAGGGGTCGGCGCGGTCGTCCGGCGGGCAGTCGAGCATGTAGGCGGCCACGTCGTAGCCGGCCGTCAGCACCGTCTCGAACATCGCCCGCAGCCCCTTCTGGTCGAACCAGTTGTAGGTGTGGGCGTCGAAGGGGTTGGCCACGGTGATGCGCGCATCGAGGTCGGCGTGCAGCCGCGCCGCGGTCGCCGGCGGGAACGGCGGGAACTCGAGCGCGGCGTGGCGGGCGATGTCCGAAATCATCGCCATGTCGCCGCCGGAGTGCCCGAACACGAGCGCCCGCCGTCCCGGAAGCGGGCCGCCGAAGTGCAGCACCTTGAGCGTCTCCGCCAGCGTCGCGAGGGTGTCGCAGCGTGCGATGCCGGCCTGGCGGCAGAAGGCGTCGAACACCTGGTCGGCGCCGGCGAGCGCGCCGGTGTGGGTGGCGGCGGTCTGCGCGGCGGCGGCGGTTCGGCCGGCCTTGATGAGCGCGATCGGCTTGCCGCGGGCGCGCGCCTTGTCGGCGGCGCGGGCGAAGCGCGCGATGTCCTTGACGCCCTCGAGGTACAGCCCGAACGCGGTCACGCGCGGGTCGTCGCTGAGCGCCTCGATCAGGTCCTCGACCGCGAGCCGCGACTGGTTGCCGACCGAGACCAGGTAGCCGATCGGGAGCGACCGGCCGTTGAAGGTGAGGGTCAGGGAGATCGTGCCGCTCTGGCACAGCAGCGCGACGCCGCGCTCCGGCGGGTCGCCGACGACCTGGTCGGGCCACAGCGCGGCCCGGTCGAAGAAGTTGATCAGGCCGTAGCAGTTCGGGCCCGTGAACGGCAGATCGCCGGCGGCCTCCAGCAGCGAGCGCGTGAGCGCGCGGCTCGCCTCGGTCCCGAGCTCGTCGAAGCCCGAGGCGAAGCAGACGAAGCCGCCGGCGCCGCGGCGCCTGAGCGCGTCGGCCACCGCCGGCACGTCGGCCGCGGGCGCGGCCAGGAACGTGGCGTCCGGCGCCCCGGGCAGCTCCTCCACCGACCGGTAGTAGTGCGTCGTGGCGGTCGACGGGCGCGTCGGGTGGATGCGCCACGTCTCGCCGCGGTAGCCGATGCGCTGCCCGGCGGCGGCCACGCCGTCGGTCCAGCCGCCGCCGACCAGCGCGACGGTGCGCGGCGCCAGCAGGCGCTCGAGCGGGGTACGGGACATTCAGCGCCTCTTGAGCGCGAGCTCGCGCGAGCGCGGCCCGGCCCAGTCGCTGCCGTCGGCCTCGGCCCGGAGCCGCTCGATGCCGGCCAGGATCTCCGGCGGGAACGGCGCAGCCCCCGGCGTCGCGCCCTGGTGCACGTGCAGCAGCATGAACTCCGCGGTCGCCACCGGCTTCGGGTGGCGCGCGACGCGCACGTCGCAGCCGATGTGCAGGCGCTTCTGGTCGGCGCCCAGCACGACGGCCTCGATCTCCAGCGTGTCGGAGGCCTTGACCTCCTCGAGCCAGTGCATGTGCATCTCGAGGGAGTACAGGGTGTTGCGCGTGCGCTCGCGGTACGCGGCACCGATGCCGACCCGCTCCATCAGCGCGTCGATCGCGTCGCTCAGCACCACCACGTAGTACGCGTCGCGCAGGTGCCCGTTGTAGTCGATCCACGCCGGCTGCACCGGCGCGCGGTAGATCGGCACGGCGGCCATGGCGGCGGCGTCAGCCGATCTTGAGGCGCTCGCGCACCTCGGCGGGGCCGACGACGCGGGCCCCCATCGCCTCGACGATGCCGCGCGCCTTGGTCACGAGCTGCGCGTTGCTCGCGTACACGCCCTTGCTGAGGTAGAGGTTGTCCTCGAGGCCGACGCGCACGTTGCCACCGACCAGCACCGACTGCGCCGCCCACGGCATCTGCATCCGGCTGATCGCGAAGGAGGTCCAGACGGCGTCGGCGGGCAACGTGTTGACCATGGCGAGCAGGTGGCCGGTGTCGGCCGGCATGCCCCACGGAATGCCCATGCACAGCTGGATGAGCGGCGGCGGCAGCACCAGCCCTTCCTTGATCATCTGCCGGACGAACCACAGGTTGCCGGTGTCGAAGATCTCGAACTCGGGCTTGACGCCGAGGTCCTTGCAGATCGCGGCGCCCTGGCGCAGGTAGTTGGGCGTCGAGACGTAGGCGCGGTTGCCGTCGCCGAAGTTCAGGCTGCCGCAGTCGAGCGTGCAGATGTCGGGGCGGTACAGGCCCTCGTGGCACAGGTCGATGACGTGCCGCATCCGGTCTTCCTGCGTGCAGAAGTCGCTGCCGGGCGCCGGCGTGTCCTTGAGCCCGTGCTCGCCGACCACGATGTAGCCGCCCATGCCGCAGGTCAGGTTGACGATGACGTCGGTGCCGCTCTCGCGGATCGCCTTGACCACCGCCCGGTAGTACTTGGTCTCCATGCTGAACTGGCCGGTGTCCGGGTCGCGCACGTGGATGTGAACGATCGCCGCGCCCGCCTTGGCGGCCTCGACCGCGGAGGCCGCGATGTCGGTGGGCGTCACCGCGCAGTACGGGCTCTTCGTGACCTTGGTGTCGTCGCCGGTGATGGCGCAGGTGATCATCACATCGTGGTTCATGGGGCTCCCTCGCGATCGCGGATCGTCATATTATCGCGTCCATAATATTTCCACCACCGCGCCGCGGCCGGGCTGCGGCGTGGGATACTGACGGCCTGAGGGGGCCATCCTATGAAGAAGACGCTCGGAGCGTATCTGATCGAGGCGCTGCAGTCGCGCGGCGTCCGGCACGTGTTCGGGATCCCGGGCGTGCACAACCTGGAGTTCTACCGGGGCCTCGCCGCCTCGCCGATCCGCCACGTCGCAGCGCGGCATGAGCAGGGCCTCGGCTTCATGGCCGACGGCTACGCGCGGGTGTCGGGGCGGCCGGGCGTGTGCTTCACGATCACCGGGCCCGGCCTGACGAACATCGTGACGGCCATGGGGCAGGCCTACGGCGACTCGATCCCGCTGGTGGTCATTGCGAGCGAGAACCGCCGGGGCGAGCTCGGCAGCGGTCGCGGCTTCCTGCACGAGATGCCGGACCAGCTCGGCGTCGCCGCGCGGGTGTCGGGCCTGAGCCGGCGGATCACCGCACCCGAACAGCTGCCCGAGGCGCTCGACCTCGCCTTCGGCGGAGCCGTG
>JAFEDP010000599.1 GCA_018241545.1 Pseudomonadota bacterium | reverse complement strand
CGCTCGATCGGCACGCTCTCGCAGCGCTCGAGGACGCAGGTTCCGGGGCCGTCGCGGCGCACGAGCGCTACCGCGACCGAGTCCTTGCCGAACGCAACGCCGAGGCGACCCCGGGCCGCCGCCGCCTTCTTGAGCAGTCCGAACACACGACACTCCATGCCGCGCCGGCCGCGGTAACCGGCCGGTCGTTGTCATGGGTAGCGGTGCCGGATTAGGGATCTTTAACAGAACGGCCTAGAACCGCCGACCGGGACGCCGGCCGGGCGGCGGGACCGTGAGCCGCGTCACAGGCCGCCGGGTGGCGGGCCGGCCTCAGCGCGGGGCGTCGTCGGCAGAGGCCCACTGCACGGCGTAGCGGACGAGGTCCGCGGCCGAACCGAGCCCGAGCTTCTCGCGCATGTTGCGCCGGTGCGAATCGACGGTCTTGGCGCTCATGCCGAGTGCGTGGGCGATGTCCTGGGTGCTCTGGCCGCGCGCGATGTGGCGCAGCACCTCGCGCTCGCGGCCGGTCAGCGCGTCGGCGGGCTGGGAGGAGTCCCGGTTCCGGGTCAGGCGCGCGTACAGCCGCCCGGCCAGCGCCGCGCTGACGTAGTGCTCGCCGGCCAGCACCTTGCGCAGCGCCGTCAGGATGACCTGCGAGGCCTCCTGCTTCATCACGTAGCCGCGCACGCCCATGGCCAGCAGCCGCTCGCCGTACACCGCCTCGTCGTGCATCGACAGCACCAGGATCGGCAGCGCCGGCCAGCGCTCGCGCAGCGTGCCCACCAGGGCGACGCCGTCGTCGGAGCCCAGCGTCAGGTCGAGCACGACGATGTCCGGCGCGAGCAGCTCGATGGCCCTGAGCGCGCTCGCCGCCGAGTCGGCCTCGCCGCAGACCGCGAGGTCCGGCTCTGGCGCGAGCAGCTCGTTGAGCCCCTCGCGCATGAGCGGGTGATCGTCGACGATCAAGACTTTCGCCATCGCCTCACGCACCGCGATGCGGGCGCCGGCCCGGCGCCTGGCCGGCGGGCGTCATGCCCGCCCTCGTCCCTGACTGCGAATGATTCTACGCGGTGCGCCGCCCGTCCACGCAAGGCCGGTCGCCGGCGTCATTAATTACGGGCCCACCTGCGGCCGGGACGCCCTCCGCCCGGCCATCTGGCCCGCGCCCCAGGACGATGGCGAGGCATTCGCCCTGCTGCGGGTCCACCATCACGACGCTGATGCGGACCGCGACGCGCCCGCCGTCGATGCGCCGGTACTCGCAGTCGAGCGGACCCACCGCGCCGCCGAGCTCGAGCACCGAGAGTGCGCCGCGCTGCAGCGCGCGCTGGTCCTCCGGCACCAGGCGCTCGAGGGGCACCGGCAGCTCCGAGGGCCGCAGGCCCAGGAGTTCGAGTACCGTCGCATTGGCCTCCTCCAGCGTCCCGCGCCGCAGGTTGGCCGCGAGCAGCCCGACGCCCGGCGCGTCGAAGAGCCGGCGCAGCCGGACCTCGAGCGAACGCCGCTGGCCGACGGCGAGGCGCTCGCGGCTGACGTCGAGCAGGGTCGCCTCGAACCCCTCCGCAGCCCCGTCCTCGCCCCACACGGCCTCGATCGAGGCGAGCACGGCGACCGAGCGCCCGTCGGAGCGGCGCAGGCGCACCTCGGGCATCTCGAGGGCCCCCTGCATCCGCACGCGCGCGAGCAGCGCCTCGTAGGTGCCGGGCCCGAGGTAGGCCTGCGCGCCGAAGTCGGCGGCGAGCAGCTCCGCCTCGCTGCGATAGCCGAGCAGCGCCACGAGGCCGCGGTTGGCGCCGGTCAGGCGGCCGGCGGCATCGCTGCGGAAGATCCCGACCGCGACGCTGTCGTACAGGCGCCGGTAGCGGCGCTCCC
>JAFEDP010000598.1 GCA_018241545.1 Pseudomonadota bacterium | reverse complement strand
CCAGCCTCCAGGCGCGGCGCCGAGGTCGACGACGACCATCCCCGGTCTTAGGAGCCGCTCCGCCGCGTCGAGTTCCTCGAGCTTGAACGCCGCCCGCGAGCGCAGGCCCTCCTGGCGCGCCCGCTTCACGTAGGCGTCGGACTCGTGCTCGCGGAGCCACCGTTCGCTCGACTTGCTGCGCTTGGCCATCGGTCCCTCGGGGCGCCGGCGGCGGCGCTCCCTATAATGTGGGGATGGAGCTCAATGAACGCCAGAAGAAACACCTGCGCCGCCTCGGCCATCCGCTGCACCCGCTCGTGACCCTCGGCCAGGCCGGGCTCACGGACGGCGTCGCCGCGGAGATGGAGCGCGCGCTCACCGACCACGAGCTCGTGAAGGCGCGGGCACGGCTCGGCGACCGCGAGGCGCGCGACGCCGCCTTCGACACGCTCGCGGCCCGCACCGCGAGCACGCTCGTGCAGCGCATCGGCAACGTCGGCCTCTTCTACCGGCGCAATCCCAAGCTCACGCGCATCGTGCTGCCCGACTAGGGCGCGAGCTCACGCACCAGCTCGCGGCCGACCCACGCGGCCGCGGTCCAGTACAGGAGCGTGGCGAGCCCGTGCCAGGCGCCGAAGGCGAGCCCGCCGGTCGCGCCCGCGGCGCGCGCCGCCTCGATGTACGGCCGCACGCCCCACTCGCTCGCCGACAGCAGCAGCGCAGGACCGAGGGCCGCGGCGAGCCGCGCGGCGCCCTCGATGCGCCGCGTCCCGATCCAGGCGAGCAGCGCCGCGATCGCCGC
Organism: Pseudomonadota bacterium; assembly: GCA_018241545.1. Classification (GTDB taxonomy): domain Bacteria; phylum Pseudomonadota; class Gammaproteobacteria; order Steroidobacterales; family Steroidobacteraceae; genus CAIKZZ01. The sequence continues at coordinate 1,075 of JAFEDP010000598.1, read as the reverse complement.
CGAGGCGACCGTGACCGCGCGGAACAGGGCCCCGGCCAGCGTGCCGGCGAGGTGGCGGTCGGCGAGCGTCGCGAACAGCACCGGCGCGGCCAGCGCACCGACGGTCACCAGCATGCCCGCCCACAGCGCGAGCAGCAGCCGGCGCGCGAGCCTCACTCGTAGCGCACCGCGACGATCTCGTAGGAGCGCACGCCGCCCGGCGCCTGCACTGCGACCGTCTCGCCCTCCTCCTTGCCGACCAGCGCGCGCGCGATCGGCGAGGTGATCGCGATCAGGCCCTGGCGGATGTCGGCCTCGTCCTCGCCGACGATCTGGTAGGTGACGCGCACGCCGTCCTCGGCGCCCTCGAGCTCGACGGTCGTGCCGAACACGACCTTGCCGGACTGCGGCAGCTTCGAGACGTCGATGATCTCGGTGTGCGCCAGGCGGTGCTCGATCTCCTTGATCCGCCCCTCGATGAAGCCCTGGTGCTCGCGCGCCGCATGGTACTCGGCGTTCTCCGAGAGGTCGCCGTGGCCGCGTGCCTCGGCGATGGCCTTGATGACCGCCGGCCGCTCCTCGGTCTTCAGGCGCTTGAGCTCCGCGCGCAGACGCTCCGCGCCACGGACGGTGATCGGACTGCGCTTCACGCCAGCAACTCCTTATGCAGGTCCTGCAGCCGGTTGACCTCGACCTCGTCGAGGTGGTCGAGCGCCTCGCACGTGGCCCGCGCCGCCTGCACGGTCGTGTAGTAGGTGACCTTGCGCGCCACCGCCTCGCGGCGGATCGAGCGCGACTCGCGCACCGCCTGCTTGCCCTCGGTGGTGTTGACGATCAGGTCGATCTCGTCGTTCTTGATCATGTCGACGATGTGGGGCCGGCCCTCGCGGACCTTGAGCGCGCGGCGGCAGGCGACGCCGGCGCCCTCGAGCGCGCGCGCCGTACCCTCGGTCGCGACGATCTCGAAGCCGCGCGCGATCAGCTCGCGCGCCAGCGACACCGCGCCGGGCTTGTCGCGCTCGCGCACCGACACCAGGCACACGCCGCGCCGCGGCAGCACGACGCCCGAGCCGCTCTGCGCCTTCGCGTAGGCCTC
>JAFEDP010000597.1 GCA_018241545.1 Pseudomonadota bacterium | reverse complement strand
AGACCTGGAAGAAGATCTCGTGCACGTCGGGGTGCGCCTTCTCCACTTCGTCGAGCAGCACCACGCTGTACGGGCGCCGGCGCACCGCCTCGGTGAGGATGCCGCCCTCGCCGTAGCCGACGTAGCCGGGCGGCGCGCCGATCAGGCGCGACACCGTGTGGCGCTCCATGTACTCCGACATGTCGAAGCGCACGAGCTCGACGCCGAGGGCGAGCGCCAGCTGGCGGGTGACCTCGGTCTTGCCGACGCCGGTCGGGCCTGCGAACAGGAACGAGCCCACCGGCTTGCGCTGGTCGCCGAGGCCGGAGCGCGCCATCTTGATGGCCGCCGACAGCGACTCGATCGCAGGGTCCTGGCCGAAGATCACGAGCTTGAGGTTGCGCTCGAGGTTCTTGAGCACCTCGCGGTCCGAGGTCGAGACCTGCTTCGGCGGGATGCGCGCGATGCGCGCCACCACCGCCTCGATGTGCTCGACGGTGACGCGCGTGGCGCGCGCGGCCGCCGGCGCGAGCCGCAGCCGCGCACCGGCCTCGTCGACGACGTCGATCGCCTTGTCCGGCAGGTGGCGGTCGTTGATGTAGCGGGCGGCGAGCTCGGCGGCGGCCTTGAGGGCCTCGTCGTCGTAGCTGACGCCGTGGTGTTCCTCGAAGCGCGACTTGAGGCCCTTCAGGATCTCCACCGTCTCGGCCACCGACGGCTCGACCACGTCGATCTTCTGGAAGCGGCGCGACAGCGCGTGGTCCTTCTCGAAGATGCCGCGGTACTCCTGGTAGGTGGTGGAGCCGATGCAGCGCAGCTCGCCGTTGGCGAGCACCGGCTTGATCAGGTTGGAGGCGTCCATGACCCCGCCCGAGGCGGCGCCGGCGCCGATCACCGTGTGGATCTCGTCGATGAACAGGATCGCGCCCGGCAGCTTGCGCAGGTCGGTGAGCACGCCCTTGAGGCGCTTCTCGAAGTCGCCGCGGTACTTGGTGCCGGCGATCAGCGAGCCCATGTCGAGCGAGAAGATGGTGCAGTCGGCGAGCACGTCCGGGACCTTGCCCTCGACGATCATGCGCGCCAGGCCCTCGGCGATCGCGGTCTTGCCGACGCCGGCCTCGCCCACGTAGAGCGGGTTGTTCTTGCGCCGGCGGCACAGGATCTCGATGGTGCGCTCGACCTCGAGCTGGCGGCCGATCAGCGGGTCGATGCGGCCCTCGGAGGCCAGCCGGTTGAGGTTGCTGCAGTACTTGTCGAGGGCGCCGCCGGTGCCCTCGGTCTCGCCGCGCTCGGCGGCCTCGGCCGCTCCGCCCTCCTCCTTCTCGGCCGGCTCGTCCTTGCTCTTGGAGAGGCCGTGCGAGATGAAGTTGACGACGTCGAGGCGCGTGACGTCCTGCATGCCCAGCAGGTAGGCGGCGTGCGACTGCTTCTCGCTGAAGATCGCCACCAGCACGTTGGCGACGGTGACCTCCTTGCGGCCGCTCGACTGGACGTGGAACACGGCGCGCTGCAGCACGCGCTGGAACCCGAGCGTCGGCTGCACCTCGCGGTCGTCGTCGCCGGCCAGCTTCGGGGTCGTCTCGGCGACGAAGGTCTCGAGGTCGCGCTTGAGCTTGGGCAGGTCGGCGCCGCAGGCGCGCAGGATCTCGCGCACCTTGGGCGTGTCCAGGATGGCGAGCAGCAGGTGCTCGACCGTCATGTACTCGTGGCGCGCCTCGCGCGCGCCCTGGAAGGCGCCGTTCAGGCAGAACTCGAGTTCGCTCGATAGCACGCGTCGGTCCTCGTGGGGGTCAGTCGGCTTCTTCCATCGTGCACAGCAGCGGGTGCTGGTGCTGGCGGGCGTAGGCCGTGACCTGCGCCACCTTGGTCTCGGCAATC
>JAFEDP010000596.1 GCA_018241545.1 Pseudomonadota bacterium | reverse complement strand
CTGCGGTCGCGGACCTGCCGGCGGCGCGCCCGGTGCCCGGCGGCATCGCGCTCGTCGACCTCGGCCCGGACAGCGGCGCGCTGCCCGCCGCCTACCGCGACGGGCGGCGCGTGCAGGTGCGGCGCGACGGCGGGCGCTTCGTCGCGGTGGTCGGCATCCCGCTCGCCGCCGCGGCCGGCCCGGAGCTGCTCAGCGTGCACGCACCCGGGTCCGCGCCGCGCAGCGTCGGTTTCACGGTCGAGGACAAGGCCTACCCGACGCAGGCGCTCACGGTCGCGCCCAAGCACGTGGACCTGTCGAAGGCGGACCTCGCCCGGTTCACGCGCGAGCGCGAGCGCCTCGACCGCCTGTTCGCCACCTGGAGCGACGCCGAGCCGCCGACCCTCGCGCTGGCCCCGCCGGTGCCCGGCGTGCGCTCGAGCTCCTTCGGCTCGCGGCGCACCTTCAACGGCCAGGCGCGCAACCCGCACAGCGGCATGGACATCGCCGCGTCACTCGGCGAGCCGGTCGTCGCGGCGGCGGGCGGGCGCGTGCTCGAGACGGGGGACTACTTCTTCAACGGCAGGACCGTGATCGTCGACCACGGCGAGGGCCTGATGACGCTCTACTGCCACCTGTCGCGCGTCGACGTGCGCGTGGGCGCCACCGTCGCGGCCGGCACGCAGCTCGGGCTTGCCGGCGCCACCGGCCGGGCGACCGGGCCGCACCTGCACTTCGGCGTGATGCTGAACCGCGCCTGGGTCGACCCGGCGCTGCTGCTCACGCCCGTGCCGGCGCCGCGCTAGGCGCGCGCCGCCGGTCGCGGCTCACCACGGCAGCTCCTTGCCGTCCCACTGCCAGAAGCGGCCGGACTTCTCCTTGGTGAGCCCCGCGATCACCTGCCGCAGGCCGGCGACGCTGTGCTGCGGGCGCACCGGCGCGTTGGCGCCCCCCATCTCGGTTGCGGCCCAGCCGGGGTGCAGCGGCGCCACGATGATCGCCCGCCGCGCCAGGTCCAGCGCCATCGACTTCAGGATCGCGTTCAGCGCCGCCTTCGAGCTGCGGTAGCCGTACAGGCCGCCGAGGTTGTTGCCGCCGATCGACGCCATGACCGTCGACAGCGCGACGATCTTGCGCTGCGAGCTCGCGGCGACGTGCTCGACGAACGCCTCCGCCATCTTCATCGGCCCGAGCGCGTTGACGCGGAACTGGTACGCCCACTCGTCGTAGTCGGAGGTGCCGAAGCGCTGCGCCTTCATGCCCTGGCCGGCGAAGCTCTCCTTGCCCATCGTGCCGGAGTTGTTGATCAGCAGGTCGATCGGCACGCCGGCGAGGCGCGCCGCCAGCGCCTCGATCGCCGCATGGTCGGCGACGTCGAGCGCGTGCACCTTGACGCGCCCGCCTGCCGCCTGCGCCAGCGTGCCGAGCTCGGTGGCCCGGTCGGGGCTGCGCGCGGTCGCGATCACGGTCCAGCCGTCCGCGGCGTACTGGCGCACGAACTCCAGGCCGAGCCCGCGGCCGGCGCCGGTGATCAGAACGGTCGGCATCTCGAGGCTCCCGCGTGGCGGCACCGCATCGGCGGCGCCTGCGATGGTAGCAGGCGCTGCGGCTAGAGCGTCGCGCGCAGCACCGCGGCGAGGCGGATGCCGGCCCGCGCCAGGCGCTCCTCGACGATCTCGGCGGCACCGTCGGCATACCACGGCGGCAGGTCGACGACCCCGTCCGCGGCGCGCGCGCAGGCGAAGCCCGGCAGCCGGCCGTAGGCGTAGCCGCGCGCGAGCTCGAACGACTCGCGCTCCCAGCCCGCGAGGTCGCCGGCCTCGAGGCGCTCGCGGCGTGCTCGGTACGCAGCGGCGAACCGTGTGGGTGAGGGCGCGTGT
>JAFEDP010000595.1 GCA_018241545.1 Pseudomonadota bacterium | reverse complement strand
GGTACCGGCGCGGGCTTCCAGCATGAAGCCCGCGGGCACGAGGGCGCGTACCGCGAGCAGCAGCGCGAGCAGCGCCGCGGTGCGGCGCCGCCGGCGACCCGAGGCGGGGGTGCGACCCATGTCCCGAGTGTAGCCGGCGCCGGCTGCGGCGGTCGGTAGGGGTTCTACCCAGCCGGCCGCGGCCCGGGCAGGCGCGGCAGGAAGACCTCGGCCAGCATGCAGCGGATGCCGCCGCCACCGACGTGCTCGATGGTCTCGACGCCGCAGACCACCGGGCGGGCGTGCTGCTCGAGCAGCGCGCGCTGCGGGCGCGTCAGGCTCGCCCAGGCGCGGCGCGACACCGCCACGAGCGGGCCCTGCCGGCCACCGTCGAGGAACAGCGCGTTGCCGGCGAACTCGGCGACCTGCTCGGGCGTGATGTCGAGCAGCATCTTGTCGCTGGCCTCGAGCGCGTCGAACACGCGCCTGAGGTCGGCGCCCGGCGCGACCATCGAGCTCGCCAGCACCGCCACCGCGGGACCGACGGCCATCAGCACGTTGGTGTGGTAGACCTCGCGGCCCGCGGCGTCGAGCGCGCGGAACGGGACCGGCTCGTAGCCGAGCGCGCGGCAGACGGTCGTGACGGCCGCCGCGTGCGTGCGCGGCGAGAGCGCGGCGTACGCGAGCCGGGCGCCGTGGTCGAAGACGAGGCTGCCGGTGCCCTCGACGAACTCGCCCTGAGCCTCCAGGCCCGTGAAATCCAGCGTCGCGCCGGTGCGCCAGCCGTGGCGCGCGGCGAGCGCGGCGATCAGCTCCGGGCGCCGCTCGCGCCGCCGGCTCGGCACCGCCATCGGGTACAGCACGATCCGGCCGTCGGCGTGCGTCGAGAACCAGTTGTTGGGATACAGCGCGTCGGGCGTGTCGGCCGCGGCGTCGGCGCGCGCCACCACGACCTCGACGCCCGCCGCGGCGAGCGCCTCGGCGGCGCGGTCGAACTCGGCCTGCGCCGCGGCGAGCGTGTCCGCCGGCGCGGCCGCGACCACGTGCTGGAACGCGTTGGTCGGCAGCGTCTCGGGATTCGCGTAGAAGCTCGCCGGCCGCACCATCAGCACGGTGCGCGCGCACTGCGTGGCCAGCGCCACCGGCTCGCGGCTCGCCGCGCTCACCGCGCCCCTCCGCGGCCGCCACCCCCGGCCCGCGTCACTCCGTCGCCGCTGCTCGCCATCTCGGTCCTCCCGCGCCCAGCTTGCCTGCGGCCGGGCCCCGGGGGAACCCGTCCCGGCAGCCCGCTGTCGGCGCCCGGCCACATCCTAGCCAATTGACACACCGGCCGGTGCCGCTTGAGATACCGGTGTCACGCACGGGAGGGGCCCATGGCCGCGATTCGACTCTGGTGCGCCGCTCTCGCGGCGTGCACGCTCATGGCCGGCTGCGGCGGGGGTGGCGGGGGCGGCGGCGGCGGCACGCCGCAGAACCCGACCTACACCGTCGGCTCCTACGCGCCGCCCACCGCCTACGCCGCACACTGCGCGGTGCCGCGCTCCGGCACCGACCCCTACACCGGCGCACGCTACCCGGACGTGTCCGGATCGGTGGTGTGGGAGAACTTCTGGATCCGCTCCTGGACCCACGCGTACTACCTCTGGTACGCGGAGGTGCCGGACCTCGACCCGGCCTCGTACTCGACGACCGACACGTACTTCCAGCTGATGAAGACCTCGGGCACCAACCCGTCGGGCACGCCCAAGGACAAGCCGGACTTCCACTTCACCTATGCGACCAAGGACTGGGAGGCGCTCAGCTTCTCGGGCGCCTCGGTCGGCTACGGCATCACCTGGTCGATCGTGCAGCCGACCTCGACCACGCCGCCCGAGGCGTTCG
>JAFEDP010000594.1 GCA_018241545.1 Pseudomonadota bacterium | reverse complement strand
AGCGGCTCCAGCAGCTTGAGCTTCATCTGTTCAGGGAGCCCGCCGACGTTGTGGTGGGACTTGATCACGTGCGCCTTGCCGGTCTTGGCACCCGCGGACTCGATGACGTCCGGATAGATCGTGCCCTGCGCCAGCCAGCGGATGCCCTCGAGCTTCGCGGCCTCGGCGTCGAACACCTCGACGAACAGGCGGCCGATGATCTTGCGCTTCTGCTCCGGGTCCTCGACGCCGGCGAGCGCGGCAAGGAACCGCTCGCTCGCGTCCACGCGCACCACCTTGACGCCCATGTGCGCGGCGAAGGTCGCCATCACCTGGTCGCCCTCGCCGAGGCGCAGCAGGCCGTGGTCGACGAACACGCAGGTCAGCTGGTCGCCGAGCGCGCGGTGCAGCAGCGCCGCGACCACCGAGGAGTCGACACCCCCCGAGAGCCCCAGCAGCACGCGCTCGGTTCCGACCTGGTCACGCACGCGGTCGACGAGGTCGCGGGCGATGTGGCCGGCGTCCCAGAGCGCGTCGCAGGCGCAGATCTCGCGCACGAAGCGCTCCAGCAGCCGCAGTCCCTGGCGCGTGTGGGTGACCTCCGGGTGGAACTGCACCGCGTAGAAGCGGCGCATCGGGTCCTCCATCGCCGCGAGCGGGGCGTTGTGCGAGCGCGCGCTGGCGCGAAAGCCTGGCGGCAGGGCCTCGACGCGGTCGCCGTGGCTCATCCACACGTCGAGCAGCCCGGCGCCGTCCGCGCCCGCGCGGTCGGCGATGCCGCGGAACAGCACCGAGTCGGCGCCCGCCTCGACCTCGGCGTAGCCGAACTCGCGGTGCGTCGAGGGCAGCACGCGCCCGCCGAGCTGCGCCGCCATGGTCTGCATGCCGTAGCAGATGCCGAGCACCGGCACGCCGAGGCGGAACACTGCCTCCGGCGCGCGCGGCGCGGCCGCCACCGTCACCGATTCCGGGCCGCCCGACAGGATCACGCCGCGCGCCCCGAAACCGGTGACGAAGGCCTCGTCGACGTCCCACGGGTGGATCTCGCAGTACACGCCGAGCTCGCGCACGCGGCGTGCGATCAGCTGCGTGTACTGCGCGCCGAAGTCGAGGATCAGGACGCGGTGGGCGTGGATGTCGCGGGGGTCGGCGGGCGCGGCGTTGGGTGTCACGGTCAGCTGATCCGGTAGTTCGGCGCTTCCTTGGTGATCGTCACGTCGTGCACGTGGCTCTCGCGCACGCCGGCGTTGGTGATGCGCACGAACCTCGGCTTCTTGCGCAGCTCCTCGATGCTGTGGCTGCCGGTGTAGCCCATCGCCGCGCGCAGGCCGCCGGCCAGCTGGTGCAGGATCGCCACGATGCTGCCCTTGTACGGCACGCGCCCCTCGATGCCCTCGGGCACGAGCTTCTCGAGCTCGCTGGTGGTGTCCTGGAAGTAGCGGTCGGCCGAGCCGTGGCGCTGCGCCATCGCGCCGAGCGAGCCCATGCCGCGGTACGACTTGTAGGAAGCGCCCTGGTAGAGCTCGACCTCGCCCGGCGACTCCTCGGTGCCGGCGAACATGCCGCCGATCATCACGCAGTGCGCGCCGGCGGCGAGCGCCTTGGCGATGTCGCCGGAGAAGCGGATGCCGCCGTCGGCAATCAGCGGCACGCCACTCGGCTCGAGCGCGCGGGCGACGTTCGACACCGCGCTGATCTGCGGCACGCCGACGCCGGCGACGATGCGCGTGGTGCAGATCGAGCCCGGGCCGATGCCGACCTTGACGCCGTCGGCGCCCGCGTCGACGAGCGCCTGCGCCGCCTCGGCCGTGACGATGTTGCCGCCGATCACGTCGAGCGCCGGGTAGGCCTTCTTGATGCGCGCCACCATCTCGAGCACGCCGCGCGAGT
>JAFEDP010000593.1 GCA_018241545.1 Pseudomonadota bacterium | reverse complement strand
GGACTTGCGGCGGCCGGTTCCGTAGTACGTGGTGGCAGGCATTGTCTGGTCCTGGGGAGTCGGGTTCGTCAGGCGAGCTCGATCGCCTTCGGCTGCTGCGCGGCGTGCGGGTGCTGGGCGCCCGCGAACACATGCAGCTTCTTGAACATCTTCCGGCCGAGCGGGCCCTTGGGCAGCATGCCCTTGACCGCGATCTCGATGGCGCGCTCCGGATGCTCCGCGAGCATCTTGCCGAGCGCGATGCTCTTGATGCCGCCGATGGCGCCGGTGTGGTGGTAGTACATCTTGTCGCGCAGCTTGGCGCCGGTGACGGCGACCTTCTGCGCATTGACGACGATGATGTTGTCGCCGCAATCCACGTGCGGCGTGTACGCCGGCTTGTGCTTGCCGCGCAGGCGCATGGCGATCGCGGTGGCGAGCCGGCCGAGCGTCTTACCGGACGCATCGACGACGTACCAGTCGCGGCGCACGGTCTGGGAATTCAGGTGAACCGTGTTCATGGGTCGACTCAGGGGGATCGGCGAAAGACCGCGAAGTGTACCCACTGCCGGCGCGCTTGGAAAGGCTGGCCGGCCACTTCGAGCGCGGGGGCCGGGCCCGGGCGGTGGTGCGCGTGCCGTCCATATAATAGAGGCCTCATGACCGACACCTTGCGCCACCAGACGCCGCTGGACCGCCTTATCGGCGTTATAGATCAAGGACTTAGAACGACTCTCGCGGGCCGCGACGCGATCGGGGGGACCGGCCGGCCGACGCCGGCCCCGGCAGGCGACGCCCCGGCCGCGCTCGAGCCGGCCGAGGCCCGGGTCGCCGCCGGGCTGATGCGGGTCAATCACGCGGGCGAAGTCGCGGCGCAGGCGCTGTACCACGGCCAGGCGCTGGTGGCCCGCGAGCCGGCCGTGCGCGAGTTCCTGCTGACGGCGGCGCGCGAGGAAGGCGACCACCTGATCTGGTGTGCCGCGCGGCTCGAGGCGCTGGGCTCGCGCCCGAGCGTGCTCAATCCGCTGTGGTACGCGGGCTCGGTCGCGATCGGCGCGGTCGCGGGACTCGCCGGCGATGCGATCAGCCTCGGCTTCATCACCGAGACCGAGCGGCAGGTCGAGGGCCACATCGACTCGCACCTCGAGCGGCTGCCGCCGGGCGACGCGGCCAGCCGTGCGGTGCTCGAGCAGATGAAAGCCGACGAGGTCCGCCACGGCACGCACGCGCACGAGCGCGGCGGCCGCGAGCTGCCCGCGCCGCTGCCGCGCCTTATGCGGCTCACCGCCCAGCTCATGACCCGCAGCGCCTACTGGATCTGACGCCCCACGTACGGAATCCGTCTTTCGCTTGCGATTCAGAGCGTTATGTTCTATATCTGCCGGATCGCGACTCGCATTTGCGCAGTGCTTCGAGGGACCGACAGATGGAAGAACAAGTAAGGCCGCTCAGCGATCTGCCCGCGATCAACCGGTTCCTGAGCTACTGCCGCATCCGCACGGTCCCGTCGAAGACCGTCATCATCCACGCCGGCGACCTGCCCGACGTCCTTTACTACATCATCAGCGGCTCGGTCGAGGTGATGATCGAGGACGAGGAAGGCAACGAGATGGTGCTCGCCTACCTCAACAAGGGTCAGTTCTTCGGCGAGATGGGCCTCTTCCACGAGACGCCGACCCGCAGCGCCTGGGTGCGCACGCGCCAGAGCTGCGAGCTCGCGGAGATGACCTACCCGCGCTTCCGGCAGATCGCCGCCGAGAGCCCCGGCCTCATCTTCGAACTCGCTACCCAGCTCGCGACCCGCCTCGATCGCACCAACAAGAAGCTCGGCGACCTGGCCTTCGTCGACGTCACCGGCCGCGTGGCGCACGCGATCATGGACCTGTGCGGC
>JAFEDP010000592.1 GCA_018241545.1 Pseudomonadota bacterium | reverse complement strand
CGATGTCCAGCAGGATCAGCATCTTGTTTTCGACGGTGGCGAGACCCTTCACGAAGGCGGTGTCGGCGCTGGCGCCGACCTCGGGCGGCGGCCGCACGTCGGCGTGGGCCACGTTGTAGACCTCGCACACCGCGTCGACCACCATGCCGACCGTGCGCTCGCCGCGCTGGCTCGCGACCTTCACGACGATCACGACCGTCGTGGGGCCGAAGTCGATCGACTCCAGCGCGAAGCGCTTGCGCAGCTCGATGATCGGCACGATGGCGCCGCGCAGGTTGATGACGCCGAGGACGTAGTCCGGCGCGTGCGGGATGCGCGTCGCGCGCTCCCAGCCCTTGATCTCCTGCACCCGCAGGATGTCGACCGCGTATTCCTCGCGCCCCAGCTGGAACGTCAGGTACTGACCCGCGTCCTCTGCCGACTCGAGTCGCTTGTCGCTGCTGTTCGTCGCTGTGCTCATCGCTTGCTCCCGTGACGGCCGCTGCCGTCCGCCGTAGTCAGATTCCCGCGTGTCCCGCGCACGGCTCAGGCCGCGAGCGTGCGCCCGCCCGCAAAGGCGTCGTTGTAGACCTGCACCAGCCCCGGCACGTCGACGATCAGCGCAACGGTGCCGTCGCCCAGGATCGTCGCGCCTGCCACGCCCGCGACCTGCCGGTAGTTGGTCTCGAGCGTCTTGATCACCACCTGCTGCTGTGCCAGCAGGTCGTCGACCAGCACGCCGTAGCGGCGCCCCTCGGCCTCGACGACGACCAGCAGGCCGTCCTCGACCGCGCGGCTGTCGGGCTCGACGCCGAACAGTTCATACAGGCGCACCACCGGGATGTACTCATCGCGCAGGCGGAACAGCTCGGCGCCGCCCGGGACCGCGTTGAGGCGATCCCTCTGCGCCTGGATCGTCTCGACGATCGCCACCAGCGAGATCACGTAGGTGTCGGCGCCGACGCGGACCAGCTGGCCATCGAGGATCGCGAGCGTCAGCGGCAGGCGGATGCGGATGGTGCTGCCGCGGCCCTCGACGGAGGAGATCTGGACCACGCCGCCAAGGTCCTGGATGTTGCGCCGGACGACGTCCATGCCGACGCCGCGGCCGGAAACGTCGCTGATCGTGTCGGCCGTCGAGAAGCCCGCCGCGAAGATCAGGTTGTGCACCTGGTCGTCCGACAGGTCGGCGTCGGCCGGCACGAGGCCGCGCTCGCGCGCGCGGTTGAGGATCTTGGCCTTGTTGAGGCCGCCGCCATCGTCCTTGACCTCGATGATGATGTTGCCGCCTTCGTGGAAGGCCGCCAGCTCGATCGTGCCGGTCTCGGGCTTGCCGGCCGCGATCCGGGTCTCCGGCTTCTCGAGCCCGTGGTCGAGGGCGTTGCGCACCAGGTGCACCAGCGGATCGGCGATCTTCTCCAGCACCGTCTTGTCGAGCTCGGTGCCCTCGCCCGACAGCTTGAGCTCGACCTTCTTGCCGAGCTTGCGCGACAGGTCGTGCACCAGGCGCGGGAAGCGGTTGAACGCGAAGCTGATCGGCAGCATGCGGATCTGCATGACGCTCTCCTGCAGCTCGCGCGTATTGCGGGTGAGCTGCGTGAGGCCCTCACGCAGCTTCTCGAGCTCCTCGGGCGAGCAGCCGTCGGCGAAGCGCGACAGCATCGACTGCGTGATCACCAGCTCGCCCACCAGGTTGATCAGGTGGTCGACCTTAGTCGTCGAGACGCGGATCGAGCCGGCGTCGGCGCCTCCCCCCTTGTGGGTGGCCGCGGGATTGGCGCTCGCGGCGGCGGCGCCCGCCGCCTCGGCGACGGCGACCGGCGCAGCCGATCCGGGCGGCGGCGCCTCGACGGCGGCCGGCGGCGGGGCGGCCGGGACGACGGCCGGTGCC
>JAFEDP010000591.1 GCA_018241545.1 Pseudomonadota bacterium | reverse complement strand
CGCCGATTGATGATTGATTTCTTGCCGATGGAGCGGCGCCTGGTGCGTCGGGACGGCGTCATGCTGCACTCGATCGCCTACTGGAGCGACGTACTTCGCACTTGGGTCGGCGAACCTGAGCCGATGATCGTCCGATATGACCCCCGTGACCTCAGTCGGATCTACCTGCTGGGCCCGGACGGCAACTATTACGACCTGTCCTACCGCGACATTCGGCGCGCGCCCATCAGTCGATGGGAGCACCGGCGGGCGATCAAGCGGTTGCGCGAGGAGGGGTACGCGACTGTCGACGAGGGCGCGATCTTTCGCACGGTCGAGCGCATGCGTGCGGTTACGGACGCGGCCAGCGCAGCGACGAAAGGCGTTCGGCGGGAGCGAGAGCGTCGGCTGCGCATCGTGGCGTCAAACGTCCATACGGCGTCTTCCACGGCGGCGCCGGTGCCGGCGTCGGCGGCGCCTGTGCCCGGTGGTTCTCCCGCGCTCTATCCCGTAGAGGAGTGGTGATGGAAGCCGCGCCCTCGCATCTTCATCCCTCGGCGCTCGCGATTCTGGACGAGAGTCCGGCCATCCGGATCCGCCGAATCCGAACCGATCGGTGGATAGGCTACGCCCGCGCGCAGACTGCGCTAAATGCGATCGAGGACTTGCTGACGTTCCCGAAGCGCATGCGCATGCCGAACCTGCTGCTGGTCGGACCGACGAACAACGGCAAGACGATGATCGTGGAGCGGTTCCGCCGGGGACATTTCGCGACCGAAGCGGACGAGACACCGGATGGCACGGCCGTCGTGCCAGTGCTCAAGGTCCAGATGCCGCCAGGCGCCGATGAACGACGGTTCTTCGGGGCGATTCTCCAGGCGCTCGGTATTCCCGGAACCGCGAGCTACACCACCGTGGCGTCGCGGCAGGACGCGGCTGTGCGCTTGATGCGCTCAACGAATACGAAGCTGCTGATTGTCGATGAGGCCCAGAATTTGCTGTCGGGCACACGCGACCAGCAGCGACGAGTGCTCAATGTGCTGCGGTGGCTGGGCAACGAGCTACAAATCTCGTTGGTGGCGGTCGGTACGCCCGAAGCCTTGCGAGCAATCCAGAGCGACGAGCAGCTCGCTAACCGATTCGAGCCGGTGGCGTTGCCGACGTGGCATGCCGGCGACGAGTACCAGCGGCTGCTGGCGACGCTTGAATCGGTGCTGCCGCTGCGGCAGCCGTCTCATTTGTCTGAGCCCGAACTCGCGAATCGGATCCTGGCGATGACGGAGGGGGTACTGGGCGAGATCGTCACCGTAGTGACCCGGGCGGCGGCACTTGCGGTGTCCTCCGGTGCGGAATCGATCAACGTGGGGATCCTCGACCAGATCGGGTTTATCTCACCAAGTGGCCGGAGACGTGTCGCTGTCTGACTTGCTCGAGATCCAGGTCCTGGACGACCAGGTTCCCGAGCGCGCCAGTCCACCTCTCTACGTGCAACCGCAGCAAGACGAGGCGCTCGGGTCCTGGTGGCAGCGGCTCGCCGGACGCTTCGGGTTGTCCGCGCAGTGTCTGTCCAGCGCCGTCATGGGCAGTGATCTGGTGCTCACCAGAGACTGGTCGATTCGGCCGGCGAGCGATCTGCTGGCGCTTGCGCACGATCGCACGGGGATTCCGATGGACGCGCTGCGGTCCATGACCTTCCTCGATTGGGCCGGGTCGGCACACTTCGACGAGGCGCTGGGGCGGTTCAGCGGCCGGCGGTACATGGATGGAGCGCCGAAGAATCCGACCCGAGGGTTGGCGGTCTGTGCTGAGTGCCTCCGATCGGATGCGCAGCTTTACCTGCGGCTGACCTGGCTCATCGGCTGGATGGCCATTTGCCCGATCCACAGCAAGGC
>JAFEDP010000590.1 GCA_018241545.1 Pseudomonadota bacterium | reverse complement strand
GGCCCGCTACAGGATCCGCTTGCCGAGGAAGTAGGCGAGCGCGGCGATCAGTGCGGCGGCCGGCATCGTCACGATCCAGGCGATGACGATGTTGCCGGCGACGCCCCAGCGCACGGCGCGCGCACGCTGCACGGAGCCCACGCCGACGATCGCGCCGGTGATGGTGTGCGTGGTCGACACCGGGATGCCGAGGCTCGAGGCCATGAACAGCGTGATCGAGCCGGCGGACTCGGCGGTGAAGCCGCCGACCGGGCGCAGCTTGGTGATCTTCTGGCCCATCGTGCGCACGATGCGCCAGCCGCCGAACATCGTGCCGCCGGCCATCGCCACGTAGCAGCTGACGATCACCCAGCTCGGCGGCATCGGCGCATCCGGCGCCGTGATGCCGGCCGACATCAGCAGCAGCCAGATGATGCCCATGGTCTTCTGCGCGTCGTTGCTGCCGTGGCCGAGGCTGTAGGCGGCGGAGGAGAGCAGCTGGAAGCGCCGGAACAGGCGGTCGACCTTGCGGGGCGCGGCGCGTACGCAGGCCCAGGAGATCGCGATCATGATCAGCGAGCCGAGCAGCATGCCGAGCAGCGGCGACAGGAAGATGAAGAGCGCCGTCTTGCCGATGCCGGCCGGCACCAGCGGGTGGAACCCGGCCTTGGACACGGTCGCGCCGATCATGCCGCCGATCAGCGCGTGCGACGAGCTCGACGGGATGCCGTAGTACCAGGTGATCACGTTCCAGGCGATCGCGCCGCTCAGGGCGCCGAAGATCACGTAGTGGTCGATGGCGCTCGGATCGACGATGCCCTTGCCGACCGTGGAGGCGACCTTGAGGTGGAAGATGAAGAGCGCGAGGAAATTGAAGAACGCGGCCCACACGACCGCGTAGTGCGGGCGCAGCACGCCCGTCGAGACCACGGTCGCGATCGAGTTCGCGGCGTCGTGGAAGCCGTTCATGAAGTCGAAGGCGAGCGCCAGCACGACGAGCAGCGCCAGTGTGCCGATCGGGATCGACAGGTCGGCCGGCATCAGGCGTTTTCCACGACCACCGACTCGATCACGTTGGCCACGTCCTGGCACTTGTCGATCGCGTTCTCGAGGTACTCGTAGACGTTCTTGTGCTTGATCAGCTGGCGCACGTCCTGCTCCTCGCGGAACAGGCGGGAGATGCCGTCGCGCGAGACCTTGTCGGCGTCGCTCTCGAAGCCGTCGATCTCCTCGGTGAGCGCCAGCGCCTTGGGCGCGTTGTCCATCGAGCGCAGCAGGCCGACGCCGGCGTGCACGCGCTGGCAGCACTCGTGCAGCAGCTTCGCCATCTGCAGCGACGCCGGCGGCAGCGTCTGGATGTCGAACAGGTGCATCGACTCCGCCGCGTCCTGCATCAGGTCGAGGACGTCGTCCATGTTGGAGATCAGCCGGTGGATGTCGTTGCGATCGAACGGCGTGATGAAGGTCGAGTGCAGCACCGAGATCGTCTCGTGCGTGATCTTGTCGGCGCTGCGCTCGATGTCGCCGATGCGCTGGATCAGCGCCGCGCGCCGGGTGGTGTCCGCGTAGTGCTGGACGAGCTCCACGACGGCCTGGCTGCCCTCGACGATCAGGGCGCCGTGACGGTCGAACAGGTCGAAAAACCGCGTCTCGCGCGGCATGAGGGCCGACAGGAACCGCACTCGGTCCTCCGAAGGGGCATCTCTTTGTCAGCCAATTATCTGACATCCGCCCCGGGGGCGCCATCGGGAGGCTCCGCAGGCGGCGGGTCCCGGGGCCGGCCGCCGGGGTCCGGCGTGCGCCGGCCCCGGCCGCACCCGTGCCGTGCCGGTGCCGACCCGCCGGCGGCCGGCTTCTCGCCCGCGCCGAGCCCGGTCGGGTCAGCTCAGGAGCTT
>JAFEDP010000058.1 GCA_018241545.1 Pseudomonadota bacterium | reverse complement strand
CGTCCTCGACGGGATCGCCTCCAACCTTGAGCTGAAACCGGTGAATGCCCTCGCGCCGGCGCGCGAGAACGTACTCCGCCATCTCCTCGGGCGTCCCGAGCGGCACCGCCACGTAGAGCGGGAACCGGTCCTGCCGCACGCCGCCGAGCAGCGTCGAGACGCTGACGCCGAGTGCCTGACCGGCGAGGTCCCAGCAGGCGACGTCGATGGGGCTCTTGGCGTAGGCGTGTCCGGCGAGTGCCGCATCCATGGCATCGTTGACCGCGGCCAGGTTGGTGGGGTCGATGCCGAGGACCGCCGGCGCGAGCAGCGAGAGCGCGGCCCGGGCTCCACCGGCGTGTGCCGGCAGGTAGGTCGATCCGAGCGGACACACCTCCCCCCAGCCCCGCCGCCCGTCGTCCGCCGTGACGCAGACGAGCGTCGACGGCAGTGTCGTGATGCGCCGGCCGCCGGACATCACGTACGTGCCGTGGACATAGCTCAAGTCAACGTTGTAGATGTCGAGCCGCTCGATCTTCACCGGAACGTCCTCCGCGGGTGCCCGCTGGTCTCAGCATCCATGACTGACGCGGGGCGCTCCGCTCGCGCGCGTGGCATCCCCGCGTCCGCACTCTTGGCCGTCGCGCATCGATCGTCGGCGCGGTCCGCGTGGCTCCCGCCACCCGGCGGGCAAGGCCGCCGCCCGCGCCTGGCACGCGCAGCCGTCGGGAGCGTGCGTCCATCGACGAGGTGGCGAGCGCTCACGGTCTGCTATGGCCGGGTCCGGAGGCTCGCGCCCTTGACGAAGATGGACTTGGGGATCATGCAATGCACGCCCTTTCGGATATCGACGACCTGCGACACGCGGCAGTCTCCGGCCATCGCGGTCAGCGAATAGGCCTCCTCGCGGCTCATCGGTACGATCTTCTGGCTCGCCAGCCAGTTGACGGTCTGCTCGACCGCGATGGCCATCGCCTGGCCCAGGTCCTCGTCAAAGCCCAGGAATATCCAGTGCGTTGGCGTCTCGAGCCATGGCCACTCGGTCCGAACTCCCTTGTGGACGACCGGCTGGATCTCGATCTCCTTGTAGGCGCATTCCAGCGCCGTCAGGTTGACCTCGCCGTTACCCTGCAGGCAGTGCGAATCACCGGTCCAGATGAGGCCGCCCTTCTGGAAGACCGGGAAGTAGACGCTCGAGCCGGCGGTCATCTCGTTGACGTCCATGTTCGAGCCGTTCTTCCACGGGCGCAGGGTGCTGGTCCTGCCCTTGTCGTCGTGAATCGGCGGACCTGCCTTCGCGGCCGGCTCATTCGGGTCGACGCCGACCGCGAGCGTGCCCGGGAAGGGGCGGAGCGGGAGCTGTATCCCCGGCTTGAATTCCGCCTGCATCTTCTTCAGGTCGAGCGGGTAGTAGCGAACGAACCCCTCCGGGAACTCCTTCGCCAGGAGCCCCACGGTCGGGAAGTCCTTGCCCGGCAGGTTGAAGTTGAAGCCGAAGTCCTTCGGGACGATCTTCAGGATGCGGATCTCGAGCGTATCGCCGGGCTCCGCGTCCTCGACGTAGATCGGGCCGGTGATCGAGTGCGGCCCGCCACCGCCGTTCTGGCGCCGCAGGCGGACGATCTCGTCCATCCCGACGCCCGGCTTGATCTGTCCCAGCGAGTGCGACAGCGTCTCGATCGAAACCGTGTCGCCCGAGCGTACGGTCAGCTTCGGCTTTTCGTTGACGTCGTACCAGCCCCACTGCACGTTGTCGGCGGTCGCCGGCAACACGTAGTGGTGCGAGCCTGAATCTGCGCGTGACGCCGGGCACGCCAACGCGCCCAGCGCCAATGCGAGCACAGACGTTGCAAAGCGGTTCATGCGGGTCTCCTGCTGGGTGACGGCCAAGGGAGCGGAAGGTCAACCGGCGGCACGGGACCGCGGCGGGCAGCGGGCGGCGGCCGCACGGATACCGTGCCGGCTCGAGGAGCTCCTCGCCTTGCCGCGATCACACCGCGTGACGGCGATGCTGGCACGCACGCGGCGCCCTGGGAAGGGTGGGCGATCAGGGGGGCCGCCGCGCCGATGATGCCGGCGCGGCGTGCGGTGAACGCGGCGCGTCGGCTGCCGGCATCCGCGCCGTGAGGCGGCCGGTGCATGCACCCGTCGGGCCATGGGCTCGCTGCCGGCAGCCCCGATCGGGCGACGGTGCCGACCGAGGGCGCCGGACTATCGCCGCGCGAAGGCGTCGGTCGCACGCACCAGTTCGCGTGTGTTGCCCGCATCGAACGCCGAGTGGCCGGCATCCGGCACGATCCGCAACTCCGCCTCGGGCCAGGCCCGGTGCAGGTGCCAGGCGCTGCGCATCGGGCAGATGACGTCGTAGCGGCCCTGCACGATGACGGCCGGGATGTGCCGGATCCGGCGGACGTCGTCGAGCAGCTGGCTGTCCCGGCGCAGGAAGCCGCGGTTGATGAAGTAGTGGCACTCGATGCGCGCGAAGGCCGCCGCGTAGGCCGACTGCCTGAACTGCGCCAGCGAGGCCGGATCGGTTCGCAGGTAGCTGGTCGCGCCCTCCCAGATCGACCAGGCACGCGCGGCGCGAACGAGCGTCTTCTTGTTGCGGCTCGTGAGGCGCCGGTAGTACGCGGCGACCATGTCGCCGCGCTCGGCCTTCGGGATCACCTTCACGTACTGTTCCCAGAGATCCGGATAGATCGACGCGGCGCCCTCGGGGTCCTGGTAGAACCAGCGGATCTCGGACCGGCGCAGCAGGAAGATGCCCCGCAGCACCATTTCCGTGACGCGCTTCGGGTGCTTCTGCGCGTAGGCGAGCGCAAGCGTCGAGCCCCACGAGCCGCCGAAGACCAGCCACCGCGCGATCCCGAGGTGGACGCGCAGCGCCTCTATGTCGGCGACCAGGTGCCAGGTCGTGTTGTCCTCGAGGCTGGCATGCGGCCGGCTGCGCCCGCTGCCGCGCTGGTCGAAGAGCACGATGCGGTATTTGCGCGGGTTGAAGAAGCGACGCATCTTCGGATCGGTGCCGCCACCGGGGCCCCCGTGCAGGAAGACGGCCGGCTTGCCCCGCGGGTTGCCGCTCTCCTCGTAGTAGATGCGGTGGACGTCCGAGACCTTCAGGTAGCCCTTCCGATACGGCTCGATGGGCGGATACAGGGAGTGCTGGGTTCGGCGATTCTGGGATTTCACTGCATGGACCCCGCTGTCGCGGACGGAGAGTGTGGGCGGAATGATGGTCCCTGCGACGCCCGCTGGGAAGTTGTCCCCGGCGGCCGTGCGCGAAGGCGAGGCGGCGCGGCACTCCGGTTGCCCGGCGCCCCGGGCGCGGCCGTCGGACTAGGGACCGTCGGCGGCGTCATGGCGGAAGAGCGTCGCGAAGGTCAGGAGCGGTGGCACGGCGAAGCACCAGACTCCGACGCCCGCGTAGCAGACCGCTCCGAGGCCGCAGCCGAGCCCGAAGGCCACGACAGCCGTGCCCATCCGGCTCAGACGCGCGCGAATCGCGACCTTCTGCTCGTCCGGGACTCCGTGCATGAGGTCGGCCACATCCAGCATCACCTGGGTGGTGGTCCCGGTCATGATGGTCGTGGGCGGTTCCTTGGCCAGGTGCACCCGCTGAAAGGCATTCTGAATCGCCATCGCGGCGACCAGCATCAGTCCCGCAACGGCGGCCGGAAGCGCATCGCCATTGGTGAACGGACCGTATCCCACGACCAGGGCGCAGGAGCCGGCCAGGAAGACGAATTCGGCGGCCAGCAAGGACCGGAACACCGGCAGGCCACGCGCCAGCAGGGAATAGCGCGCGAGACGCGCCAGCGCCACGAAAAGGCTGAACGTCGGCAGCGCGAGGAGTTTCGTGACGACACCGGAGGTCCCCAGGACCACCGCGGCCCCGATCGTCACGAAGTTGCCGGTGACGTGGGCGGCGAATAGCCCGTGCAGCGCCATGAAGCCCACCGCGTCGGCATAGCCGGCGATGAAGGTCAGCAGCACGGCGATGGAAGGCATCTTCACGGGCCGCGACCACTCGAGACACCGCGAGCGACCCTGGCCGGCGATCGATTCATCGGGGACTACGGTTGCCGCGGCGGACGATCACACGAAGGCGGATCCCGGCACCGTGACCGGAGGAGAACGCCGCAGACGCGACGGGGCGTCGAATGGCGCCCGAACGAAGTGCGATTCGCGGGCGGGTCGCAGTCGGGTGCAGCGAAGGGCTGCGTCCTGCGTCCGTGCCGCACGCCTCACCCGGCGCGACCGGCTCGAGCACGCCGGTCGGTTCACGGCTCCTTCCCCGATGCCTCGTGTGCCGGCGCACTCGAGGCCGTGGGATCGTAGGTCGCCTCGATGCCGATCAGCGTGGGCATGCCGGTCGCTGCCTGCAGCGCGTCGCGGGCGAGGTCCCACCGGATCGCGACGGGCTTGCCGGCGAGCAGGTTCTCGAGCTTGTGCGAGAGCGCCTCCAGTTCCGGCGCGACCGTCTGGCCTTCGTCATCGACGGGCGGATGCGCTTCGATGATCAGTTCGCCGTCGACGTAGGCCGTCTTCACCGGCTCGTTGAGCAGCAGCACCTTGGTGCCGACCGAGACCATCTTGAAGAGCGCGGCGACGTCCTCGGGATACATGCGAATGCAGCCGTGCGTGACCGCAAGGCCGACGGCGACCGGGTTGTTGGTGCCGTGAATCTCGTAGGTGCCGTCGCCGACGGCGAGGCGCATCTTGAACGCGCCGAGCGGATTGTCCGGTCCCGGCGGCACCACCCGCGGCAGCGGATCGCCATGCGCGGCATGCTCCCGCCGTATCGACTCCGGCGGGTACCAGCTCGGGTTCACTTCCTTGGCCATGATGTGGGTCTCGCCGAGCGGCGAGCGCCAGTCCATCCGTCCGATGCTGACCGGGTACGTGACCACCATCGGCTTCTGGCCGCGCCGGGGCTTCGGATAGTAGTAGAGCCGGTGCTCGGGAAGATTGAGCACGATGCCCTCGCGCGGGCCCGGCGGCAGGATCCGACGCTCGGGCAGGACGATGTCGGTGCCTTCGCCCGGCAGCCACATGTCGACCCCGGGGTTGGCGCGCAGGATCTCCTCGTATCCGAGGCTGTAGCGATGCGCAATGTCGAGGAGCGTGTCCTTGTAATGGGTGGTGATATGGACGTCGGCCCCAATGATGTTCGAGCCGTCCGTCGGCAGTTCGTATCCGGCCGCGAACAGGGCGGCCGGGTGCGCGAGCGCACAGATCAGTAGCAACCAGCGTGTCGTCATGCCACCCCAGTGAGAGGGTCCGGTATCGATCTCGCGAGTGTCCGTCACTTTGGCTCTTAATTGGGGGTCAGACCGACGGCGCGGGACACGCGCCGACCAATAGGACGACACGCAGGCGGGCACCGCGGTGGCAGCGCGCCGCGAGTCGCACGAGCGGTCTGCGCGGGAAGCGGGCAGTGGGCAGCGTCTGCATCGGGGGCCGCCACGGTACCCCAGCCACCGCGACTCTGGAACACAGAGCGGGGTACAAAGTACAGCTATTGTACATGAATATCCGACACTTGAGACATCAATCTTAAGTCTGTATAGTTTTTGTACATGTATCGTCCCGATGCAGCAACGCCGTGGATCGGTCGCAGATCGCCCGGCATCCCGTCCCCGTCAACTGCACCACGCCAGGGTCGGCGGGCCACCGGTCAGCGTCGAGCCGCCGGTGATCCCGGGCAGAGCGCTCGCCGGGCCGCAGGTGGTCAAGAAGGATGCCGATGATCAGAGTCCTCGCACTGCTGGCGGCTGCGGCATGCCTGACGGGTTGCCAGTCGGCGCCTCTGAAGCCGCTGCCCAGCGTCGCGCATGTCGACCTGGCCCGATTCATGGGCGACTGGTACGTCATCGCGAGCATCCCGACGGCGATCGAGCGCGGCGCTCACAATGCCGTCGAGTCGTACCGGCTCGACGCGGACGGTACCGTAGCGACGACCTTCACGTTCCGCGCGGGCAGCTTCGACGGGGCCCTGAAGCGCTACCATCCGCGCGGCTACGTCCGCGATCGAGCGTCCAACGCGATCTGGGGCATGCAGTTCGTCTGGCCGTTCAAGGCCGACTACCGCATCGCCTACCTCAGCGAGGATTACGGCCGGACCGTGATTGCGCGCGAGCGGCGCGACTACGTCTGGATCATGGCGCGCACGCCGACCCTGTCCGAGGAGGCGTATCGCGACCTCCTGCACCACGTTGCCGATCTCGGCTACGACGTCACGCAGGTGCGCAGGGTCCCGCAGCGCTGGGACGGATCCGCCCCTGGTCCCTGATCGCGCGTCCGACCGAACTCGGCGGTCTGCGCTGGCCGGCGGCGCGGCGATGAGGTCCGAGGCGGCAGCTGGCGTCCGTGATCCGCTGCGAGCACGCGCGAACGCGGCGTCCATGGAACGCGCCCGCCTGCGGCGCAGCGGTCGCCGATGACCGTCGCGCGCGCATCGGCCGCCGTGCTGGGCGCCACCGGCTACGTCGGGTCACAGCTCGTTCCGCGCCTGCTGGCGGAAGGCCGGCGCGTGCGTGCCGTCGGACGGTCACTCGATGCGCTCGCACGCGAAGCCTGGCCTGGCGCCGAGCTCGCGGCGGCCGACGTGACGGACTGCGAGTCGCTGGAGCGCGCGTGCCGGGGCTGCGACGTGGTCTACTACCTCGTCCACCTCATGGACGAGGGCGGTGCCCTCGTCGAGCGCGAGCGGGGTGCCGCCCGCAACCTCGCCACGGCCGCCGCGCGCGCCGGCGTTCGTCGCATCGTCTATCTCGGCTCCCTCGCGCCTGTGGATGCGGGCTCGGCGCACGTAGAGGCGCGCCTCATCACCGGCGAGACGCTGCGCGCCGGGGCGGTCCCGGTGACCGAGCTGCGCGCCGGCATCGTCGTCGGACCGGGCTCGGCGGCGTTCGAGGTCATGCGCGACCTCGTGATGCACTTGCCGGTCATGGTGACTCCGCGATGGGTGCAGTCCACCTCCCCGCCGATCGCCCTCGA
Organism: Pseudomonadota bacterium; assembly: GCA_018241545.1. Lineage (GTDB taxonomy): Bacteria > Pseudomonadota > Gammaproteobacteria > Steroidobacterales > Steroidobacteraceae > CAIKZZ01. The sequence continues at coordinate 5,128 of JAFEDP010000058.1, read as the reverse complement.
GAACCTGCTCGAGTACCTGGTGCGACTCGCCGAGCACCCGGACGCGACCGGTGCCCCGATCGACGTCGCGGGACCGGAGCGCCTCACCTACGAGCAGATGATGCGAACGCTCGCGCGCCTGTCCGGCCGCCGCGAGCCGTGGATCATCCCCGTGCCCGTACTGACGCCGCGCCTGTCCTCGTACTGGCTGCGGCTCGTGACGTCGGTACCGACCAACGTTGCGCGCGCCCTGATCGACGGCCTCGGCAGCGACTTCGCCGCCTGCGATGATCGCGCCCGCCAGCTCGTGCCGCAGCGACTGCTGAGCTTCTCGGACGCGGTGCGGGTCGCGTTCGCGGCGGAGCGGGCCGGGGAACGGCTGCCGCACTGGCGGGAAGGGGACTTTCACATGCGCGGCCAGCGCCATGAGCACGCCTACTATGCGAAGCGCGCGGGCGCATCGCTCGATGCCGACGTCCGGCCCGAGGCCGTGTGGCGGGAGATCTCCTCCATCGGCGGCGACGACGGCTACTACTACCTCGACTGGCTGTGGCGGGCCCGCGAGCTGATCGACGCCGCGGCCGGTGGCGAAGGCGGTCGCCGCCATCGCAGCCGGCCGCACGGTGTCGCGGTTGGCGACCGCATCGACACCTGGGAGGTCATCGGCGTCGAGCCGGGGCGCCGGCTCACGTTGCGCTTCGGAATGAAGGGCCCGGGTGCCGGCGTCCTCGAGATCGGCGTGGATCCCGTCGGTCCCCGCCAGGCACGCGTGTTCGCCACCGCCTACTGGCACCCCGCCGGTGCGCTCGGCCTGCTGTACTGGTACGCGCTCGCGCCTGCGCACGCCGTGATCTTCACCGGCCTCACGCGGGCGATCGTGCAGCGCGCCCGCGCCCGGTACTGACCGGGCGGCCGCGGCGACGTGCGGACTGGCCCGGCGTTCTGCGACCGTCGCCGTGGCTCCGCGCGCCCGCGCAGCGCGTGCCCGAAGGGCCGTGCCGCCACGGAATCCCCGCTCGCGTCGGATCACAGGGTCTCGACCGGGCGCCGCGATCTCGCCCGATGACCGCAGCCCAGTCGCCTGACGCCCGCGTTCGCCGGCGAGAGGACCGCCTCCCCTGACGCCGGCACTGCGGCGGGCTACCCGCCATGACTGAAGTCCGGGTAGATGAGCATGCCGCCGTCGACCGCGATCGTGGTGCCCGTGATGTAGCTTGCGAGGTCGCTGGCGAGGAATGCCGCGACGCGGCCGATCTCGTCCGGCTCGCCGGGCCTTGCCATCGCGATCTTCTGATCGAGGTCGCGCAGGCTGTCGGGGTTCCCCCAGACGTCGGCATTGATGGGCGTGCGTACCGCGCCCGGTGCGATCGCCAGCACGCGCACGCCCTGCGTCGCGACTTCCTGGGCGACGGTCTTGGTGAACATCGACAGTGCCGCCTTGGCGCTCGTGTAGGCGCTGTAGCCCGCCCACGGGATGAATTCGTGGACCGACGTGATCTGCAGGATGACCCCGCGGCGGCGCGGCACCATGCGCTTCAGCGCCTGGCGGGTGCAGTAGTACGGACCCAGCAGGTCGACGCTCATCACCTGCTGCCAGTGGGCTGGATCGCCGTCCGCACACAGTTCGCGCCGGCCATCGATCCCGGCGTTGTTGACGAGGATGTCGAGACCGCCGAAGGCCTGGTCGACCTCGGCGAACATCCGATCCACCTGCGAGGGCTGGCTGACGTCGGCGCCGATCACCAGCGCCGGTCCGCCGGTCGGCTGCATCTGCGCGACGACCGCCTCGGCCGCGGCCCGGTCGTCGAGGTAGTTGACGCACACCCGGGCGCCGGCGGCCGCCAGGTTGAGCGCGATGGCGCGACCGAGGCCGGAATTCGCGCCGGTGACGAGCGCCGTCCGCCCGGAGAGATCAATCGAGATCATGGTGCAACCTCCGCGACGACGTCGACCCGGTAGTCCTGGCCCTGCCATTCGCCGCGGGCCGGCCAGTAGAACGTGAAGTCGATGCGGTCGCCGGGCGCGAGCCGCGTCGTGTCGAGCCGCGCCACGTGCCCGAGGCCCCAGTCCTCCGTCGCGACGTCGGCAGGACTGCGCCAGCCGTTCGTGCCCCAGTGCACGCGCGCGGGCTCGGGCAGCGCCAGTCGCAGTTCCTGGCCTGCGAGCAGATGCCGCAGGTGCTGCTGCGGCTGCCACAGGCCGAAGGCTGGCCGCGGCCGCTGGCCGCGGTAGCGTGCCCAGGTGCGGGCGGGGCGGTCGACGGGCGCCCCGGCGAGGACGCTCAGCGCCAGCTTGATGAACTCGGCGTGCGCCCAGACGAGCGGCATCGCCGAGCCGCTCGGCCTCCCGGGGAGGAGGCCGCGCTCGGGGATCGGCGCGGCGTCCCAGACCTGCTCGGGCAGCAGGCCGCCCGGCCCGGTCATCCGCTGCATGGCTGCGAGATAGGGCGCGGGGTCCTCGCCGGCCAGCAACGCGAGGTGCCCGCGCTCGCCCGTCAGCAGCGGCCAGCCGCGACCGACGCCCCAGCCGTCGAACGCCGTGCCGTCGGCGCGCTCGCCGTAGCCGTCGCCGTTGTAGCGATGCCAGACCGGGCCGCTCGGCGTCTCCGCCCGGAGCAGCGAGTCGATCGCGCGGACGCTCGCGGCTATCCGCGTGTCGTCGGCGGAGCGCAGGCCGAAGCGGACCAGCTGCAGGCAGTCGATGGCGAGCTGCTCGTCCGCCGCCGGCGCCAGCGCCTGCGCGCGATTCTTGAGGAGCAGCGCCTCGCTCTTGGCTCCGTCGTGGACGAGCACGTCCGTCGGGGCACTGCGCATGTAGTAGCCCGGGACGCCCAGGCTGCGCGCGAGCGCCGTGTCCGATGCCCAGGTCCAGTCCTCCAGGCGCGCGTTCCAGGCGTCGGCCAACATGAGTGCGTACTCGGCTTCGCGTCCGCTCAGGAAGCGACTGCCCTCGACCAGGGCAGCGATGGCGACGGCGACGGTGAAGGTATTGACCCCGGCATCCTCCTCCCACCGGTCCTGGCACGTGGCCGGCCCTTCGCGCGCGATGAACCGCAGCGCGCGCCGGGTCATGTCGGCGACCGGCAGGTCCCCGAGCGCGTCATGCTCGGCGAGCGCACTCGCGAGCAGCACCGGAAAGGCCGTCTCGTCCAGCTGGATGCCCTGCCAGAACGGCTTGCCGCCCAGCCACTGGTTCTGCAGCCAGTGCCCGTCACCCTGCTGCGTCGCGATCAGGTAGGCCAGGACCCGCTGCGCGTCCGCGGCGCAGCCGAGCGCGACGAGCGCGCCGGCCGCCTCGACCAGGTCACGTGCCCAGACGAGGTGGTAGCCACCACGGCTGACGCTGGCCTCGCCCCAGGGAACCGACAGGCTCGCGACCAGCGCCCCCGGAAAGGTGCGGTCCTCGTGGCACTTGATCACCACCGCCGAGCGCCTCGCGAGGCCCAGCGTCGACGCGTCGAGCCGCTCGACCAGGGCGGGTGGCCATCGGACGGCCCGCAGCCACTGATGCCAGCTGCCGCAGTAGGACGACCACGCGGAGTCGAAGCCCACCGCGAGCGACTGCAGCGCGAGTGTCGCGGCGGCCTCGCGACTGGTCGAGAAGCCGACGGCGAGCGTCCCGCTCCGGCTCAGCTGCGCCGTCAGCGCGACCTCGCCGGGTCCCGCGTCGGCATAGTGCCAGCGCATGGATCCGTTCCGGTGGAAGTCCTGCCAGCCGTCACTCTCGCCGACGCAACCGACGGAACGCTGGAGCAGCGAGGGACCACCACTGACGTCGGTCGCCGCAAGCGCCAGCCCGAACGGACCCTGGTCCGCCCACAGGACGTCGTGGCCGGCCCAGCTGTCGGCCCAGGCGCGATTGCCGGTCGCGTCCTCGCCGATGCGCGGTGCGACCAGCACGTGCAGTTGCAGTGCTGCCTCGCCGTCGAGCGCGAAGCGCGCGAGCAGCACGTCGCGGTCGGGATCGGCGCACACCTGCAGCGTCAAGGTGAACCGGGGATGACGGTGCCTCACCGTGATGGCGGGGATGACGCCGTCCTCCCAGGTGACGTCGTAACTGCCGAGGCGGCGGACTTCTATCCAGAAGCCTGCGTCATCGGCGACGATGAATCCCAGGTCCTTGAGCTGCGGTATGTCGGGACGCGGGTAGTACACCTCGGTGACGATGCCCTGCGCCATCGTGAACCACAGGCGCGACGCCCCCATGGCGGTACCGACCGCATCCTTGCCGGCCGGCGCCCACGTCGGGGCACCGTTGGACGCCCGTGGTGCGCTCCCGCGCGGCAGGGTTCTCTCGCTCACGTTCGACCTCGCTGGCTGCTGAAAGGAGACCGGACGTCGACCCGTCGTGACGCTGCTCCGCCCGCCCGTCATGGTACCGGGCGTTCAGCGCCGCAGACTGTGGATCCTTGCGACAGCACCGTGGGCCCGTCGTTCACTCCGGCACATTCGCCGGCCGATGACCACGTTGTCTACGCTCCCGTTGGCGAGACCATAGGCGGCTGCAACGCCCGGAATTCGCGAGACCGACTGAAACCCCGGACAGCGGATGAGCACGAGGCGAGGAGGGCCCTCGTAAGTCACGGATACCGCGCGTCGCCATGCCGGAAGGTCGTCGACGGTGGTTCGTCAATGGACCGAGAGCGGGTCGGGGGGAGTCGCACAGCGCAGTTCGCGCCGGGCATGCCGCGAGGCCCCGTCGAGCACGGCCTCGAGGCTCCTGTGCGTCGAAGTGGCGAGCAATGAGTCGCGCACCTGGCCGCTCATGCGGAAGAGATGGCCCCAGTTCCACCCGGCCAGGCCCGTCCTGGCGCCGTGCCACATGACCTCACCGGATCGCGCATCGATGAGGTCCGCATCGATGCGTACCGGGCGCGAGAGGCGATTGAGGGCCCAGAAGCCCGCGTAGCCTTCGCTCAGCTCCTCGACCGTTTCCTCCGCAAGGTAGGCGCCGGCAACCGCTCTCGTCGCGCGATGAAGTGCCAGCGCCGTGGCGACCGCTGCCGTCGCGACGACCTCGAACGCAATGTACGTACCGCGCCATCGGCGGGGCGTCTCACCGTAGTCGGAGACCTGGACGCGCAGGAAGGCATCCGCCGGCTGGCCGGCATGGAGGTGGCCAAGCGTGTCGCCCGTGAGGGGGGCGCCAA
>JAFEDP010000589.1 GCA_018241545.1 Pseudomonadota bacterium | reverse complement strand
CCGCCGGCCGTGGGGCGGCGTGGGCGGCGAGCCGCCTGCGCGCGCCGCGGCACCCGAGGCCGCGCCAGCCCCCAAGAAGGTCGTGGGCGGCGATCACTGGGACGAGTTCTGAGTGCCGTGAGGAGACACCCATGAACAAGCGAACCGACCCGCGGGCGGGTGGCGTGGATCACGCCGGCATCGAGCAGCACCTGACCTTCGAGGTCGCGGAGGAGCTGTTCGCGATCCCGATCCTGAGCGTGCAGGAGATCCGCCGCTGGGAGGCGGTGTCTAGGATCCCGCACGCCCCGGGCCACATCCTCGGGATCATCAACCTGCGCGGCTTGGTGGTGCCGGTCATGGACCTGCGCCGGCGCCTCGGCATCGAGCCGCGCGACCTGACGCCGACGACCGCCGTGATCGTCGTGCGCATCGCCGGCAGCGACGGAGCGGAGCACGTGGTCGGCTGCGTCGTCGACGGCGTCTCGGACGTCGCCCACATCGACGGCGCCGACGTCCGGCCGCCGCCCGAGGTCTGCGGCCGCGCCGAGGGCCAGTACCTGCGCGGCATCTCGACCATCGACGAGCGCCTCGTGATGCTGCTCGACCTCGAGCGGCTGATCGAGCCGGCCGCGCTCGCGGCGTAACGGCGCCCGGCGGACGCGTCGCACGACGCGTCCGCCGGCCGTGCCCGCCGCGCAACCCGCGACCGCGGGGCCGGCGTCAGCTCAGCGCCTTCGCGATCCGTGCGCCGTCCGGCGTTCCGAGGCCGGTGCACGCGTCCCAGCCACTGGCCGCCCGGTAGCCGCCGTTGTCGCCGACGGTGACGTCGTGAAACGCCGCGGCACTCGAGTAGAGGCGGGGATTGACGAACCCGAGCTTCGTCGACGCGGCGGAGTTGATGCGCGCGATCAGCGCCGCCCAGAGGGGCGCGACGGCGCTGGTGCCGCCGATCACCGTGTCGTAGCCGTCCACCCGCACGTCGTACCCGGTCTCCGGGTCCGCGTCGCCAGCGACGTCGGGCACTCCGCGCATCGTGAGTGCCACGCGGCCGGCCGTCGTCGTCGCGGCGAGTCCCGCCTGCCACGCCGGCAGCGCGAACACGGCGCTCAGTCCGCCGCCGCCCGCGCCGCTGCCCGCGGCCGGCGCGCCAGCCGACGCATCGTTCCATACGCGCTCGGCCGAGATCTGCCCGTTCTGTGCCTCCAGGTGCGTGCCGCCGCAGGCCAGCACATGCGGGCTGGAGGCGGGGAAGTCGACGTGCAGCGCAGCGTCCGCCACGCCGTCGCTGGCGCCGTTGTCGCCGGAGGCGACGCACACGGTGATGCCCATCGTCGCCGCGTCCTGGAACGCCTGGTCGAGCGCCTGCATCGCCTGCTCCGACCAGGTCGATTCCGGCCCGCCCCAGCTGATCGAGATCACCGAGGGGCGGTTGACGGTGTCATGGATCGCCGTGGTGACCGCGTCGATGAAGCCCGCGTCGGTGTTGGGCGCGAAGTACACGGCGAACGCGGCCTGCGGCGCGGCGGCGCCACCGATCTCGATGTCCAGCATGACCTCCCCGTCCGGCCCATTGGGGTCGCCGGTCGGATGGTTGCGCCCGTGATCGACCGAGACCGCGGTCACCGGCGGCACCTTCATGCCGAGCTTCGCGAAATACTGAGCGAGGTCCATCATCCGAAAGCCGCCGCCCAGCTCGATGATCGCGATGCACTCGCCGCTGCCGGTGCCGCCCGGATAGTCGTACAGCGCCGCCACCTGCGGCGCGGTGAACGATGCCGCCTGCGCTCCATCGCGGCGCGGGCGCCGCAACCGGAAGTGCGGCTTGGCCTGCGGCATGTTGCTGAGCCCGAAGACGCCGAGAATGCGCCCGGCGAGCGGCTGCGGCACGCTGACCG
>JAFEDP010000588.1 GCA_018241545.1 Pseudomonadota bacterium | reverse complement strand
TCCGCCGAATGGAACCCGAGGCTCTGCTTGGTGACGGTCGCCTCCAGGTTGCCGAGCCGGCCGCGAATCTCCGCGACCGCCGCATCGTCCCCGGAGACGAAGACGACCGGCACGCCGAATTCGCCGGCGTAGGCCGCATTGAATTCGGCCTCGGTGACCGCCACGCCATTGAGCGCCAGGCGTGCGAAGTTCGCGCTAGACGTCGTGTGTGCGCGCACGCCCCGCGGGTTCGTCGTCGAGGCGTGGTAGCCGATGAAGATGGCAGCGCTGAAGCTGCTGTCGAGTCCCGCCATCATGCCCCCGTGGCGTGGCCACGACCGCACCACGCGCACGTTCGGCGGAAAGCTCTCAATCAGCAAGTTCTCACCGTTGGCGTGGGAATCGCTGACCACGATCTCGGTGGCGCCGGCCGCATTCGCGGCACGCACCGCGGCGAGCGCCTCGTCCGTCATGAAGCGGCGAAAGCGCTCGTACTCGAAGCCGGCCGGCCGCAGCTGGTCGGCCGTCACCGCACCGGCGACGCCCTCCATGTCCACGGAGATGTACACCTTGCCGATGCCCGCAGCGGCGGGGGCGGCGGCCAAGGCCGGCGCGGCGAGAATCAGCGCAGCGCAGGCGACGCCCGGCAGGACAGTTCGCAGACACAGCATGGGGACCTCGGGGAGAGCTGCGGCGCGGTGCAGCGATGCGGCAACGGTATCACGCCACGGCGAGTCAACGGCGGGTGTCGCCTGGCTCAGTATCGGTGCCCCCTCGGGTGCTCGCGTTGCGATCCACGCCCGTCGCAGCCACGACGGGCGAATCGTGGCGATGCCGGTGGAATGGTAGGCTCCCGCTGGGATCGGCCGCCGGGCAGGTCGGCGCGGTCGGTTCCGGGAGCCGGTCAACGATTCGCAGCGTGTCGACCTGTGTGGAGCAGAACGTGGTCAACGGAAGATGCCCGGCCGCGCGTCGCTGGCTGTGCGCCGTCATCCTCGGCCTCGGCGCGGCGGCGCAGGTGGACGCCGGCGCTGCGGCCGATCTGATCCTGACGGGCGGCCGGGTCCGAACCGAAGACCCGGGCCGGCCGTTGGCCGAGGCGATTGCCGTCAAGGACGGGGTAATCATCCGCGTCGGCTCTGCGTCCGAGGTTGCCGAGCACCGCGGCCCGGACACCGCGGTCGTGGAACTCGCGGGCCGGGTGGTCCTGCCGGGCCTCGCGGATGCCCACGTGCATCCGGTACAGGGCGAGTTCTTCCACCATCGCCTCTGCGACGTACGCGCCTTCACGGTCGCGGAGGGCTTCGAGAAGCTGCGCCGCTGCGCGGTGTCGGCGCCGGCCGGCGATTGGGTGGTTGGCTACGGGTGGTACGACCTCGACAATGCCGAATTCGATTCGCTGACCCGCGCGCAGCTCGATGCACTCGTTCCCGACCGGAACATGGCCGTGGTGTCGCGCGATCTGCACACGCTGTGGGTGAATTCCCGGACGCTCGCCGAGTTCGGCATCTGGCGCGACACGCCCGCGCCTGCAGGTGGGCAGATCGTTCGGGATCCGGCGACCCACGAGCCCACCGGCATGCTGATCGACGCCGCCGCTCACCCGGTCTTCCAGCGGATCCAGTACCACTCGCCGTACGCGGCGCCGCTCAGGGACATCCTTCGCGGTGCGCTCCACCACCTGAATTCCCTCGGCATCACCTCGATTCTCGATGCGGCGGCCGACGAGGAGACCGCTCGCGCCTATGCCGAGCTCGATCGCTCCGGAGAACTGACCGCGCGCGTCACGCTGGCGGAATTGGTGCTGCCGGACAACTACCGCACGGAGATCCCGCGCATCGCGGCGCTGCGCCGCTCGCTCGCGGGTCGGCACGTGGCGGTCGGGTTCGTCAAGGTCCT
>JAFEDP010000587.1 GCA_018241545.1 Pseudomonadota bacterium | reverse complement strand
GGCGGCGCTCTCCGAGCTCGCGCAGGTGCTCGCCGCCGCCGGCACCGCGCTGCCGGACCTCGCGGCGCTGACCTCGGCCGGTCCCGCGCTCGCGGCGCGGCTGTACGCGCTCGACCCGGCGGCGGCGGTCGAGCTGCCGGCCGCGGTGCTGTCGCAGCCGATCGAGACCGGCACGACCCGCTACCGCCTGTGCCTCGGCAGCATCGCGGACCTCGCCGAGGCCGACCGGCTGATGGCAGCGGCGCAGGCGCGCAGCATCGCGCTGCCACGCGCCCTGCCGGCTGCCGCGGCTGCGGCGCTGCTCGAGATCGAGGCGCGCCGGGCGCCGCTGCTCGCCGAGCGTGCGCGCCGGGTGCGCGAGCTCGAGGCCCTCGCGGCGCGGCACCACCTCGCGGGGCTCCTCGGCGGGTTCCGCTTCCTCGAGTGGCTCGTCGGCCACGTGCCGCGGCTGCCGGCTACCGAGCACTTCGCGTACGTGACCGGCTGGACGCGCGACCTCGACGGTGCGCGGCTCGAGGCGGCGCTCGCGGCCGCGGGCCTGCCGCACCTGCTGCACTTCCCGGACCGGCCGCGTACGCTCGAGCCACCGATCGTGCTCGCCAATCCCGCGCTGCTGCGGCCCTTCGAGACGGTCGTGCGTCTGCTCGGCACGCCGGGCGCCGGCGAGGCCGATCCGACGCCGCTCGTCGCCGTGATCGCGCCGCTGCTGTTCGGGTTCATGTTCGGAGACGTGGGGCAGGGACTCGTCCTGCTCACCCTCGGGCTCGCCCTCAGGCGCCGCTGGCCGGCGCTCGCGCTGCTCGTCCCCGGCGGTCTCGCGGCGAGCGTCTTCGGCCTGCTGTTCGGCTGCGTCTTCGCACGCGAGGACCTGCTCGCGCCGCTGTGGCAGCGTCCGCTCGCGCAGCCGCTGACGATGCTCGGCATCAGCGTCGGCTTCGGCGTGCTGGTGCTGCTCGGGGGATTCGCGCTCGACGCGCTGCAGCACGCCTGGCGCGGCGAGGCCCGGCGCTGGTGGGCGCTGCGGGGCGGGCTCGTCGCGCTCTACCTCGGATTGGTCGCGACGCCGTTCCGTCGCGAGGCGCTGCTGGTCGCGGCGGCGGGCGTGGTCTGGTCGCTGGCCGGTGCCGCGCTCCTCGCGCGCGATCCCCTCGCGGCCGGCCGCGCCGCGGGCGAGCTGGCCGAGAGCGTGCTGCAGCTGCTCGTCAACACTATTTCCTTCGCGCGCGTCGGAGCCTTTGCGCTCGCGCACGCGGGACTGTCTTTCGCGGTGGTCGGCCTTGCCGCCGCGGCCGGCGGCGGCCTCGGCGGCCTCGCCGTGCTCGCGCTCGGCAACCTGCTGATCCTCCTGATCGAGGGCCTGGTCGTCGGCATCCAGACCGCCCGCCTCGTGCTGTTCGAGTTCTTCATCCGCTTCCTCAAGGCCGAAGGCCGCCCGTTCCGGCCGCTGCCGCTGCCCGGTACGTCGCCGTTCAAGGAGTCCCCATGAAGACTGCCAAGCCCGTGCTGTTCGTGCTGGCGGCGCTCGCGCTGCTCGTCGTGATGGCCGCAACCACCGCGCTCATGGCGCTGCCGGCGCGCGCGGCGCCGCTCGCGGCGGCGGCCGTCGAGCCCGAGGTGCTGCGCTGGGCGTTCCTCGCGGCGGCCGCCGCGTCCGCGCTGTCCGCCGCCGCCGCCGGTTACGCGGTCGCGCAGGTCGGGTCGGCGGCCGTCGGCGCGGTCGCCGAGAAGCCGGAACTGTTCGGCCGGATGCTGATCCTCGTCGGCCTCGCCGAGGGCATCGCGATCTACGGCCTGATCGTCGCGGTGCTGATCTTCAACCGGGTCGGCGCATGATCCGCGCCTCCCGTCCGGTGGTGCTCGCCGACCGGATCGGGGCGATCG
>JAFEDP010000586.1 GCA_018241545.1 Pseudomonadota bacterium | reverse complement strand
GCCCGCCCACTCGTAGGCGATGCCCTCCGGCGCGAGCCCGAGGGCGCGCTTCAGGAACTCGGCGACCTCGCCGGCGCGCTCGCGCGACAGCCCGGCGTTGTCGCCGAAGGCCCGCGCCAGCGTCGGCGACAGCGGCTGGCTGTCGGCGTGCCCGACGAGGTGCAGGCGCACGTTCTGGCGCTCGCGCAGCGCCTCGAGCGCCTTGCGCAGCGTCTCGACCGAGTCGGGCGGGATCTTGGCGACCCCGGACTCGAAGTGGATCGGCGGGATCACGTTCCTGAGCTTGACGGTCTCGAAGCTCTCGCTGAGCACCCGCTGCGGCTCCAGCCGGTCGCCGGCGTCGGTGCGCACCCGCTCGGGGTCGCGCGACCACAGCGACACCGGCTGCTCGGTCGCGAGCGCCCGCTCGACGGGGCTGCCGGGCGGCGGCGAGACCGCGCTCTGCGCGTGCGCGCCCGCCGCCGCGAGCAGCAGGCACGCGAGCCAGCGGCGCGCCATCACGGGGCGCGCGCTCACGGCTGGCTCCCCGGCCGCTCGCGCGGCTCGGCGGGTGGCGCGCCACGCAGCCAGAAGACCTCGCGCTCGATCGCGAGCCCCTCGCAGCAGTGGCTCGCCGCAGAGGCCTGCCGCACGGCGGCGGCGATGGCCTCGACGCGCGCCTCGACGAGGCGCGGGTCCTCGACGTCGGCGAGGTAGGTCAGGCGCAGCACCGAGCGCGCCTTGGCGAGCTCGGCGAGCAGGCGCTCGAGGCGCGGCTGCCACTGGACGCGCAGCGCGGTCGCGCCCGGCTCGAAGGCCGCCGAGGTGAGCTCGAGGCTCACCACGCGGTGGATCGAGGCGCCGAACTCGAAGCGCAGCGCCTTGCCGCGCGTGGCGCGCTCGATCACGACCGGCTGCGTCGTCGGGCGGTAGCCGCTCGGCAGCGTGCGCTCGTCGAGCTTGAGCACGAAGTTGCTGCCGCGGCCCTCGAGCGGCGTGATCGCGCAGGTGATGTGGAAGCGGCCGTAGGCGTCGGTGACCGCGGCGAGGCCCGTGGTGGTCACGATGCGCACGCCCGGCAGGCCGCGCTCGCCCGGATCCTGCCTGCCGTTGCCGTTGGCGTCGTCGAACACCCGGCCGAGCACATCGGTGCAGTCGAAGGTCAGGTCCGGCGTCACGCGCACCGTCGCGGTCGCCTCGGCGGAGATCGGCGGGCCGGTGGGACCGGCGTAGGCCTGGGCGCGGTTGACGAACTCGCCCTCGCCGACGCCGGCCCCGACGGCGAGCAGCAGCACCACCGTGTGGTGCGCGCCGGCGGCGAAGTTGAGGTTGTCCCAGGTGAGCTGCAGGCCGCTGACGGTGGGCTCGGCCGGCCGGTTGTCGAGGCGCGCCGAGCCCTTGATGTAGCGGAAGCCCGCCGGGTAGCGGTCGATGAGCGCCGCGCCCTGCACGGTGCCCGCGAGGACGTTGGTCAGGGTGATCGTGTACGGCACGAGCTGGCCGCGGGTGACCTCGACCTGCGGCGTCGTCTTGGTGATCGTGAGCGCGCCCGGCGGGACCACGATGACGGTCAGCGTGACGCTCGCCGAGGCGCTCTGCGGCGGGTTGCCCCAGGTCACGGTGCCGGTGTTGGTGACGAGCGCGCCGGCGCTGAGGGCGCTGCCGAGCGTCGCCCGGAACTTGAGGTCGATCGCCGCGCCCGGCGCGAGCGCCCCGTAGGTCGCCGAGTAGGCGGCGGTGATGACGTTGCCGGCGACGGTGACGCCGTTCGGCGAGCCGTTCATCGTCGCACTGCCGGCGACGTAGGTCAGCGCCCCCGCCCCGGCGGCGTTGAGGTCATCGGTGATCGTGAGCGGCGTGACCGGGTTCGCCGAGGCGTTGGTCACGTGCACCAGGTAGTCGACC
>JAFEDP010000585.1 GCA_018241545.1 Pseudomonadota bacterium | reverse complement strand
AGCAGGCGGGCGCCGGCTCCCGGCCTCGCGGCGCGCGGTGGGCGCGCGGTCGGCACGACCGCGGCCACGGCCGTGCCGGCCCCACGGCGCGCGACGAGGTAGCCCTCGCCGAGCAGCCGATCGTAGGCGGCGATGACGGTGTTGCGCGCGATGCGGCAGGCGGCCGCCAGCGCCCGCGTGGACGGCAGCGGCGTGCCCGGACGCAGGCGACCGTCGACGATCGCCGCCCGCAGCTGATCCTGCAGCGCGCGCGTCAGCGTGCCGCGTCCCGGCGGCGGCAGCGCGATCGGCACGCCCAGAAGTGGATCCATCGAAGTCATCAGAAGTGGATCTTTCGTGGAGCCAGTACGGGCGCGATCATGCGGCCACCGGGATCCCCCCGGCAACCGGAGCCGCCCCATGCCTCTGAGCACGTTCCTCGCACCGGTCCTCGCGCTGGCACCCGCCGTGGCCACGGCCGGCACGCCGCCCGTCGAACTGCTGACCCGCCCGTTGCCGGCGGGCCCGGCCCGGGAGCTGCGCGTGCTGCGCGTCGAGTACGGGCCGGGGGAGGCCTCGCGCCCGCACCGGCACGGCGCGCACGTGATCGTGTACGTGCTGGAGGGCCACGTGCGCATGCAGGTCGCGGGCCAGCCGGCCGTCACGCTCGCTCCCGGCGCCACCTTCTACGAAGGCCCCGACGACACGCACCTCGTGTCGGCCAACGCGAGCGACCGCGAGCCGGCGCGCCTGCTGGTGGTCCTGGTCAAGGACCCGGCGACGCCGGTGTCGACGCCGGTCGCCGCGGCGGTGGCGCAGTGAACGCGCTGCGCGGCCTCCTCTTCGCCGCCGCGCTCGCCGCCGCAGCCGGCGCGCACGCCGCGACCACCGGCGACGGGCTGGTCGCCACCGCCGCGGCCGGCCTCGTCGGGACGCCGGCGCCGCGGCTCGTACTGACGACGATCGACGGTCAGCGACTGGACCTCGGCCAGCTCTACGGCCGCCGGCCGGTGTACCTCAAGTTCTGGGCGACCTGGTGCGTGCCGTGTCGCGAGCAGATGCCGCACCTGAAGCGCACCTACGCGCGCTACCGGCGCGACCTCGAGGTCATCGCCATCAATGTCGGCTTCAACGACCCGCCGGCGGAGGTCGCGGCATTCCGGCGCGCGGTCGGCCTGCAGATGCCGGTGGTGCGCGACGACGGCACGGCTGCGGCGGCGCTGCATCTGCGGGTCACGCCGCAGCATGTCGTGATCGGCCGCGACGGCCGCATCCTCTACGTCGGCCACCAGGCCGACGCGCGGCTCGAAGCGGCCCTCTCTGCGGCGCTCGCGCCGCGCGCCGCGGCAACCGTGTCCGCCGCCGCCGCACCGGCCCCGCTGCACTACGCGATCGGCGAGCGGCTCCCGACGCTCGCGGCACCGGGCATCGACGGCGCGCCGCTCGCCGTCTCCGACCCGGACGCGGCGCGGCCGACGATCGTCGTGTTCCTGTCGCCGTGGTGCGAGTCCTACCTCGCGCAGAGCCGCCCGGCGGTCGCCGCCGGCTGCCGCGCGCTGCGCGAGCGGGTCACCGAGGCCGCGGCGACGGCCGGCACGCGCTGGGTCGGGCTCGCCTCCGGGCTATGGGCGACGGCCGAGGACCTGCGCGCCTACCGTGCGGCACACGACCCCGGCATCCCGCTCGCGCTCGATGCGAGCGGTGATCTGTTCCGGGCCTTCGACGTCAGCGACCTGCCGGCCGCGGTCGTCGTCGATGCGCAGGGGCGGCTGGTGCGGCGCCTCGCGCGCGCCGACTTCGACACGCCGGCGGCGTTTCGCGCGGCGGTCCGCCTGCCGTGATCGACTTCTACTACGCGCCGACGCCGAACGGCCTCAAGGTGGCGCTGCTGCTCGCCGAGGGCGGCATCC
>JAFEDP010000584.1 GCA_018241545.1 Pseudomonadota bacterium | reverse complement strand
GGCGCGCCTGCGCGGCCAGGATCGCGTGGCCGAGCAGGTCCATGACCCGCAGCCAGGACACGCCGAGGAAGAGCGCCACGCCGGCGAACCAGCCGCCGAGCAGCAGCAGCGTCGCGCCGAGGAAGCTGAAGCCGTGCTCGAGGTGCGCGCCGAAGTACTGGCCGAGGATGCCGCCGGCGGTGTTCGGGTACTGCGGCGCGGCGAAGTGCAGGGTCGCGATCGCGCTGCTCGTCAGCAGCGTCAGCGCGAAGCCCGCGGTGCGAAAGGCCAGACTCGCGCGCGAGGGCGCCTCGCCGGCGGGCGGGCGGTACAGCGTCCAGCCGGCGACCGCCAGCATCGCCGGGAACAGGAACGCCGGCGCGCCGCACAGCAGCAGCAGCACGTCCGCGACCCAGGCGCCGACGGGGCCGATCAGGTTGGCGACCCGGCCGGGCTCGCCGGTCGAGCTGAAGCTCGGGTCCTGGTGGTCGTAGCTCGCGAGCGCGAGCAAGAGCACGAGCGCGAGCGCGCCGAAGACGAACAGCGCCCCTTCCCGCAGGCTGCGGGTCACGACCGCGGCGAGCCGCCCGGAGGCGGCGCCCTTGTGGCTAGCGATGGCGTCGGCCAAGTTCAGGTCCCATGCGAGCAAACACACTCAAGCCCATGATACGTCTCGGCAAGCCCCGGCACCAGCGCGCGCCGCGCGCGCCGCTGCCGTGCGCCGCGATTTTGCCTACCATGGGCGCCTTCACTCCGCCCACCCGCAAGGACGATCCCGCCCCATGTCGACGCCCCGCCACGCCCGCCTCCTGATCCTCGGCTCCGGTCCCGCCGGCTACAGCGCCGCGGTCTACGCCAGCCGCGCCAACCGCCAACCGCTGCTGATCACCGGCGTCGAGGTCGGCGGGCAGCTGATGACCACCACCGAGGTCGACAACTGGCCGGGCGACGTCGAGGGCCTGCAGGGGCCGGACCTGATGGCGCGCCTGCGCCGCCACGCCGAGCGCTTCGGCACCGACATCGTCGAGGACCACATCCACCGCGTCGAGCTCGGCGTGCGCCCGTTCCGCCTGCACGGCGACCGCGGCGAGTACACCGCCGACGCGCTCATCATCGCCACCGGCGCCTCGGCGCGCTACCTCGGACTGCCGTCGGAGCAGGCGTTCCGCGGCAAGGGGGTCTCGGCCTGCGCCACCTGCGACGGCTTCTTCTACCGCAACCAGGACGTCGCGGTCATCGGCGGCGGCAATACCGCGGTCGAGGAGGCACTGTACCTGACCAACATCGCCCGCCACGTGACCCTGGTGCACCGGCGCGACCGGCTGCGCTCGGAGAAGATCCTGCAGGACCACCTGTTCGAGCGCGAGCGGGCCGGCAAGGCCTCGATCCTCTGGAACCACGTGGTCGAGGAGGTGCTCGGCGACGACTCCGGGGTCACGGGCGTGCGGCTCGCGCCCACCGACGGCGGAGCGGCGCGCGAGCTCAAGGTGCACGGCGTCTTCATCGCCGTCGGCCACACGCCGAACACGCAGCTGTTCGAGGGCCAGCTCGAGATGAAGGGCGGCTACCTCGTGGTGCGCTCCGGCACGGAGGGCGATGCGACCGCGACCAGCGTGCCGGGCGTGTTCGCCGCCGGCGACGTCGCCGACCACGTCTACCGCCAGGCCGTGACCTCGGCCGGCACCGGCTGCATGGCCGCGCTCGACGCCGACCGCTACCTCGAGCGCCTCGACGCGGGCCGCTGAGGTCACCGTGGACGCGCCGGCGCTGACCGCGGTCCCGCTCGCGAGCCTCGCGGAGGTCGAGGCCGGCGAGTGGAACGCGCTCGAGGCCGGCGGCGTGCCGTTCCTGCGCCACGAGTTCCTGGCGGCGCTCGAGGCGAGCGGCGCGGTCGGCGCCGCCACCGGCTGG
>JAFEDP010000583.1 GCA_018241545.1 Pseudomonadota bacterium | reverse complement strand
GCCGCCGCGTGGGCGGCGAGCAGCGCGGCCACGAGCCACGCGCAGCCCGGCAGGCAGGTGCGCGGCCAGGCGAAGAGCGCAAGTCCCGCCGCAAGCGCCGCCGCGAGGCCGTAGCGCAGCGGCGCGGCGACCGCGCCGGCGAGCGGCGTGGCGGTCCCGGCGAGCACGACGAGATAGCGCGCGGCCACGAGCCCGCCCGCCACGAGGCGCACCAGCACCATGGTCGCCGTCCGCAGGCGCTCGCCGAGCGCGGCGCTCACGGCACGACCCCGAAGTCGTTCTGGCGCCAGGCCTCGTAGACGACGAGCGCCACCGCGTTCGACAGGTTCACGCTGCGGTTGCCCGGGCGCATCGGGATCCGCACGACGGACCCGGGCGGCAGGGCGCCGGTCACCGCCGCCGGCAGCCCCACGGTCTCGCGGCCGAACAGGAACGCATCGCCCGGCCGGTAGCGGACGTCGCTGTAGCGCACGGTGCCCGTCGTCTCGACCGCGTACAGGCGCGCAGGCGCGAGCGCCTTCAGGCACGCGTCGAGGTCCGGGTAATCGCGCACCCGCGCCATCTCGTGGTAGTCGAGCCCGGCGCGGCGCACCTGCGCGTCATCGATCGAGAACCCGAGCGGGTGCACGAGGTGCAGCCGGCAGCCGGTATTGGCCGCCAGCCGGATCACGTTGCCGGTGTTGGGCGGAATCTCGGGCTCGAGCAGGATGATGTCGAACATGCGGCCGTGACCCCGGGGCAAGCCGGTATAATCCTCGCATGCCCGAGGCCCGCGCAGACCTGCCCGCGTCGCTCGCGACGACCTTCTGCGGCCTGCCGTTCGCCTCGCCGATCGTGCTGCTGTCCGGCTGCGTGGGCTTCGGCGAGGAATACACCCGGGTGGAGGGCTTCTCCAACCGTGACTGCGGCGCGGTGGTGCTCAAGGGCACGACCGGCACGGCCCGCCTCGGCAACCCGCCGCACCGGGTCTACGAGACGCCGATGGGCATGCTGAACGCGATCGGGCTGCAGAACCCGGGCGCCGGCCAGGTCGTCGCCGAGATCCTGCCGACGCTCGACTTCGAGGAGACGCGCTTCATCGCCAACGTCTCCGGCAGCACGATCGACGAGTACGTCGAGGTCGTGCGGCGCTTCGACGACTCGCCGATCGATGCGATGGAGATCAACATCTCCTGCCCCAACGTCAAGGAAGGCGGCGTGCAGTTCGGCAACTACCCGGACATGAGCGCGCGCGTGGTGGCGGCCTGCCGCGCCGCGACCCGCAAGCCGCTGATCACCAAGCTGTCGCCGAACCAGACCGACATCCGCGAGAACGCCCGGCTGTGCATCGAGGCCGGCAGCGACGGGCTGGCGGTGATCAACACGGTGATGGGCATGGCGATCGACTCGCGCACGCGCCGCCCGGTGATCGGCAACGTGCAGGGCGGGCTGTCGGGGCCGGCGATCAAGCCGATCGCGCTGCTCAAGGTGCACCAGGTCCACGAGGTCGCGAGGCGCCACCGGGTGCCGATCATCGGCCAGGGCGGAATCGTCAGCGCCACCGATGCGCTCGAGTTCATCATCGCCGGCGCGAGCGCGGTCGGCGTCGGCACCGCGCTCTTCTACGATCCGCTGGTGTGCCGCCGGATCAACGCCGGCATCGCCGCCTACCTCGCCGAGCACGGGTTCGCGCACGTCGCCGACCTCGTCGGCACCCTCGACACCTCGCGCCCGGCGGCGGCGCACTGAGACGGGCTCACGGCGCGCGCGAGGCGGCGTAGGCCGCAGCGCCGACCATGTCCTCAAGCGTCAGCTGCGCGGCGACCGCCCGCATCGGCCCGGCGCCCGCGCCGGCGCGGGCGCCGCTCGCGAACGCGAGCAGCTGCCGCAGCAGGTAGGTCGGCAGGCGTCCCGCGAGCGGCGGG
>JAFEDP010000582.1 GCA_018241545.1 Pseudomonadota bacterium | reverse complement strand
GCCAGGCGCCACGCGGTGCCCTCGGCGTCGCGGCGCGCGAGCCCGCGCGGCAGGCGCCGCAGCGAGGCGAGCGCGAGCGCGGTCCACGGCAGCAGGTACAGCGGCAGCTCCAGCAGGTACTTGCCCGGTGAGTTGCCGTGGCCGGCCGCGTAGGCGTACTCGGCCGGCCCGCCGAGCGGCACCGCGCGCCCGACGAGGTTGTACCAGTAGAGCACCTTGAGCGCCGCGCGCCCGTCCGGGCCGGTGGCGACCCACAGCGACCAGACGCCGATCGCGGCCGCGAGCACCGGTACGCCGGCCCACAGGGCCGGGCGGCGGAACTCGCTGAAGCGGCGCTCAAGCACGACGACCGTCAGCCAGGCTGCGCCCGGCACCATCCAGCCGGCGAAGCCCTTGGCGAAGAACGCCACCAGCAGCCCGGCGTGCAGCAGCCCGTAGCCGCGCCGCTGCACCGCCGCCGTGCCCGGCGCGAGCGCGAGGTGCGCGCCGAGGAGCGCGAGCGCGACGCCGGCGACGAGCGGCGCGTCGGTGGCGAGCCAGATCAGCACCTGATAGAGCTGCAGTGCGCTCGCGGTGACGACGCCGGCCGCGAATCCCGCGGCCGGGCCGGCCGCGCGCGCCGCGAGCGCGCCGATGGCGAGCACCGCGAGCGCGAAGTACAGCAGGTTCGGCAGCCGCGCGGCGGCGGGCGACGGCCCGAGCGCCGCCACCGAGGCGCCGCCCAGCCAGTACAGCAGCGGCGGCTTCTCCGCGAACGGGCGGCCGGCGAGCGTCGGCAGCGCCTTGTCGGGCTGCGAAGCCATCGCGACCACCATGCTCGCTTCGCGCGGCTCGTCCGGGGTGTAGTAGGCGCGGGCGAACAGCCCCACCAGCGCGACCGGCACCAGCAGCACCAGCAGGCGCGCCAGCGGCAGGCGGGTCACGGCGGGGCGGCGCGCAGGAAGTGCTCGCGGTAGTGCTTGAGCTCGCGGATCGAGTCGCGCACGTCGTCGAGCGCCTGGTGGGAGTTGCCCTTGGTGATGCCGGCGAGCACGCCCGGCGCCCAGCGCCGCGCCAGCTCCTTGACGGTGCTGACGTCGAGGTTGCGGTAGTGGAAGTGCCGCTCCAGCGCCGGCATCCAGCGCGCGAGGAAGCGGCGGTCCTGGCAGATGCTGTTGCCGCACATCGGCGAGACGCCGGGCGCCAGCCACTCACCGAGAAAGGCGAGCGTGCGCCGCTCGGCCTCGGCCTCGTCGACGCCGCTCGCGCGCACCCGCCCGATCAGGCCGCTGGCCCCGTGCGTGCGCTGGTTCCACTCGTCCATGCGCGCGAGCTCCGCCTCGGGCTGGTGCACCGCGATCACCGGACCCTCGGCCAGCACGTTGAGGTCGCGGTCGGTGACCACGGTCGCGATCTCGATGATCCGGTCGGCCTCAGGCACGAGACCGGTCATCTCGAGGTCGATCCAGGCGAGGTTGTCGGGGTGCTGCGGCATGGGGCGCGGTTGCCGGTGATTCTAGCAGAGGCTAGAGTGCCGCCTCCCGCGGGACCCCGATGCCCATCCTCACGTCCGCATTCCTGGTCGCGCTGCTCGCGATGGTCGCCATCCGCTGGTGGCTCGCGACGCGCCAGCTCCGTGCCGTCGCGGGCCATCGCGACTCGGTGCCGGCACCGTTCGCCGCGACGATCTCGGCCGAAGAGCACGCGCGCGCCGCCGATTACACCCAGGCGCGCATCCGCCTGGCGCGCATCGAGCTGCTGTGGGAGGCGGTGCTGCTGCTCGCGGTCACGCTCGGCGGCGGCCTCGCGGCCCTGGACGCCGCGGTCGCGCGCCTCGGCGCCGGCCCGCTCGCGCACGGAGTCGCGGTGCTGGCGCTGCTCGCGCTCGCGCTCGGCGCGCTTGGTCTGCCCTTCGATCTGTACCGGTCCTTC
>JAFEDP010000581.1 GCA_018241545.1 Pseudomonadota bacterium | reverse complement strand
TGAAGCCGAACTGCCGGCCGCCCTTCACGACCTTGGCCGTGCGGTTGACCGCCACCAGCTTCTCGATCAGGTCGTCGCCGCTGGCCGTCTTTTCGGGTCTCGCCATGGTTGGATCCCTGCTTGCGATTCGTGCCTAGAACTAGAACACCAGCCCGCTCTCGCGGGCGGCGTCGGCCAGCGCCTTGACGCGGCCGTGGTAGCGGAAGCCGGCGCGGTCAAACGCGACGTTGGTGATGCCGAGCGCCTTGGCGCGCTCCGCGATCGCCTTGCCAACCGCGACTGCCGCCGCGACGTTGCCGGTGGCCTTCAGGTCGCCCTTCACGGCGTCCTGCACCGTCGAGGCGCTCGCCAGCACCTTGCCGCCGTCGGCGTCGATGATCTGGGCGTACATGTGCCGCGGCGTGCGGTGCACGGTGAGGCGCGCGACGCGCAGCTCGCGGATCTTGGCCCGGGTGCGGGCGGCGCGCCGCAGGCGCGCGCTCTTCTTGTCGATGATCTTCTTCATGGCGGCCTACTTCTTCTTGGCTTCCTTGAGCTCGATCTTCTCGCCCGCGTAGCGGACGCCCTTGCCCTTGTAGGGCTCGGGTGGACGGAAGCCGCGCACCTCGGCGGCGACCTGGCCCACCTTCTGGCGGTCCATGCCCTTGACGAGGATCTCCGTCTGACTCGGCGTCTCGATCGTGATCCCTTCCGGAATCGCGTACACCACCGGGTGCGAGAAACCGAGCGTCAGGTTGAGCGACTTGCCCTGTACCGCCGCACGGTAGCCGACGCCGACGAGCTCGAGCTTGCGCTCGTAGCCCTTGCTGACGCCCTGCACCATGTTGGCGAGGTGCGCCCGCGTCGCGCCCGCGACCGGGTCGAGTCCCGCGGCGCCGGCCTGCACGGTCAGCGTCTGCTTGTCCTGCGACACCGACACGCCCGCGACGAGCGCGAGCGTCAGCGAGCCCTTGGCACCCTTCAGGGTGACGGCCTTCGCATCCACCGTCGCGGTCACGCCTTGCGGCAGCGGGACGGGCTTCTTGGCAACTCTGGACATGGTCGAACCTCTACGAAACCACGCACAGGACTTCGCCGCCCTGGCCGGCGCGGCGCGCCTGGCGGTCGGTCATGACGCCCTGCGACGTCGAAACGATGGCGACGCCGAGGCCGCCGAGCACCTTCGGCAGCTCGGACTTGCCGCGGTACGTCCGCAGGCCGGGCCGGCTCACGCGCTCGATGCGCTCGATCACCGGTCGGCCGTCGTGATACTTGAGCTGCACGGTCAGCGTCGTCTTGCCGCCGTCGGAGCGGGTCGCGAAGCCACCGATGTAGCCCTCGTCGCGCAGCACGGTCGCGAGCGCGACCTTCAGCTTCGAGCTCGAGCAGCTGATTTCGGTCTTGCGCGCCGCCTGGCCGTTGCGGATGCGCGTAATCAAGTCGGCAATCGGATCGGTCATGCTCATCGCCGCGCCCTCACCAGCTCGCCTTGCTGAGACCGGGGATCTCGCCCCGCATCGAGGCCTCGCGCAGCTTGGTGCGCGCCAGGCCGAACTTGCGGTACACGCCGCGCGAACGCCCGGTCACCGAGCAGCGGTTGCGCTGCCGATTCGGGTTCGAGTCGCGCGGCATCTTCTGCAGGGTCGCCTGGGCCGCGTCGCGCTGCTCGTGCGAGCTCCTGGGATCACGGATGATCTCCTTGAGCTTCGCGCGCTTCTGCGCGTACTTCTTGGCGAGAGCCTCGCGGCGCTTCTCGCGCTCGAGCATGTTGGTCTTGGCCATTGCCGTTACCTTTGCGGACTGCCTGCGGCTTACTTGCGGAAGGGGAAGTTGAACGCGGTCAGCAGGGCCTTGCCCGCCTTGTCGTCCACCGCCGTCGTCGTGATCGTGATGTCCATGCCCCGGACCTTGTCGACCTGGTCGTACTGGATTTCC
>JAFEDP010000580.1 GCA_018241545.1 Pseudomonadota bacterium | reverse complement strand
GGGCAGCGCGCGCGCAAAGAAGTCCCGCGCCAGCGCCTCGAACGCCGCGAGCCGCTCGGGCGCGGCCGCCGCCTCGGGCACGGCCTGCGCCAGGCGCGCGAAGGCCTCGGCGAAGGCCGTGAAGGCGCCGGAGGCGCTGCAGAGGGCGCCGCTCGCGGGCGGGGCCGAGGCGTGCGCGAGCCAGCGCTCCCAGTCGCCGGCACCGAGCCGGCGCCAGTCCTCGAGCCAGGACTCGGGGCCGGGTGCGGTCATTTCACAGAATTCTAGATGCAGCGCAGCGGAAAGGAACCGCGCTGCGCCGCCGGGGACGTCGTAGAGAATACATAACTATTTGTTTTAGTTCTGTTTTATACGCGCCCTGCGCAAATTCGCGAGACGGCGAAAATTCCTGTTGCATTGCAAAATAAACCTGCTATATTGCATCGCAACACGACGACCTCACGCAGGAGACCACCATGACGAACCCGACCGCCGAAATCAATGCGTTCATCGAGAACTCCCGCAAGATCACCGAGCCCGTTGCCCGCCTGCAGGCCCTCTCGGCCCGCACCTTCGAGCGCTTCGCGCGCTACGGCTACGAGGTCGCCGGCGACTACCTGAACCTGTCGATCGCCGCCCTGCACGCCGCCTCGCAGGCGAAGGACGCGCCGGAGCTGCTGAAGAAGCAGGCCGAGCTCGCCAATGCCTACTTCGAGAAGCAGACCCAGCGCTCGCAGGACTTCCTGAAGCTCGCGGGCGAGGCCCAGGCCGACGTGACGAGCTGGATCGACCAGGCCTCGACCGAGTTCACCTCGCGCGCAACCAAGGCGGCCAAGGCGGCCTGACGAATCGACCGACCCGCCGCCAACGGCGCGGCGGGCGGTGGACCCTCCCCCCTCGGGACGGTGTGGCCTCGGCCCACCGTCCCTTTTTATTGGCGCGGGCCCCGGCTTTTTGCGGTGCAAGGTAACCGGCCCCGGATCGCGCTACACTGCGTCCCATGCCCAAAGAACGGCTCATCAAGAAGTACGCCAACCGGCGGCTCTACGACGCCTCCCAGTCGCGGCACGTGACGCTCGACGACATCCGGGAGTTCATCATCCAGGGCGAGAAGGTCTCGGTGGTCGAGGACAAGACCGGCGAGGACATCACCCGGCTGATCCTGCTGCAGGTGATCGCCGAGCAGGAGCAGTTCGGCAAGCCCATCCTGTCGACGCCGCTGCTCGAGTCGATCATCCGCTTCTACGGTAACGGCATGCAGGAGTTCATGAGCCGTTACCTCGAGAAGAGCGTGGAGACCTTCGCGCGCCAGCAGGAGACGCTGCAGGCGCAGATCTCCAAGCTCATGACCAACGGACCGGTCGCCACGATGGGCGAGCTCGCCAAGCAGAACCTCGAGTACTGGACACGGATGCAGGAGTCGGTCGCCGCGGCATTCATGCCGATGATGCGGCCGGGCGCGCCCGCGGAGCCGTCGGCCGAGCCGCCGCCGGCACCGCCGCCTGCCGGCCGCGACAACGGCACCGGCTGAGCCTGCGCCGGCGCCCTCTGGGCGCCCCCGTTTGACAGCCACCGGCGGCCGCTCGGACGATGCCGCGATGACCGACCGCGCCCTGCTCGGGCCCCAGTACCGCACCCCGAACCTCGGCGACTGCCTCGCCGCGATGCGCCTTGGCGGCCCGCTCGCGGTCGTCACCGCCGGCTGGCAGGAGCGCGAGGGCGAGATCGAGGAGCTGCGCGCCCACGTCGGCCAGCCGGTCGTCGACCTCGGCCTGTACGCGCGCGCCGAGCACGTCTACGCCGAGGACGCGCCGCTCGCGAGCGCGGCCCGCGAGCGCCAGCAGCGCCTGCAGGAGCTGCAGGACCACTACCGCCTGCGGCTGCGCGCGCTGATGGCGGCGGTCGAGGAGCTCGCGCCGGCGCCGGGCGAGTCGGCG
>JAFEDP010000057.1 GCA_018241545.1 Pseudomonadota bacterium | reverse complement strand
CCCAGGTGGTGGGCGCCGCCCTCACGCCGCAGTCTCCGCCAGCCAACCAGTTCGCGCAGGTGAACGGCTACGACAATCCGCAGGTCTGGCCGCACCACGTCACGGTGCACGACACCTTCTACGCCCTCAACATCCAGTACGACTTCAAGGCCGCGACGCTGATGTCGTCGACGAGCTACGGGCAGATCAGCAACCGCTTCACCAGCGACCTTTCCTACGCGACCCTGGCGATCGTCCCGACACCCAACGGTCCGGCCGCGATCACCTATGGCGACCTGCTCAGCAGCATCTATGGCCAACCCGCCGAGCTGGCCCAGCGCCAGACGGAGTACCTGCACAAGTTCAACCAGGAGTTGCGCCTGTCCTCGAACCCGGGTTCCACGCTCTTCGGCCACGGCTTCGACTGGCAGGGCGGGGCGTATTTCACGCGCGAAACCGAGATCCTCAACCAGTTCTTCGATGCGCGTGATGCCACGAGTCTGCAGTCGCTGCAGACGGTGCTCGCGCCGCCGGCGGGCGGCGCCAACATTCCGGCGGACTACAAGGAATGGGCGATCTTCGCCGACGTGACCTATCACTTCACGGACAAGGTCGACCTCGAGCTCGGCGGGCGCCAGACGGGCACCAAGCAGCACTCGCAGGTGCAGCTGTACTGCTGCGTGCTCTTCGGTCCCACCAACACCTACCCGGTGTTTGATTCGTCGGAGCACAGCCACACCTGGTCGGTGGCCCCGCGCTGGCACATCACGCCGGATACGCTGCTCTACGCTCGCTTCGCCACGGGCTACCGCCCGGGCGGCCCCAACCTGCCGACGCCGCCGCTGCCGAATCCGCCCAACATGCTGCCGGATTCGACGAAGAACTATGAGCTCGGGTTCCGCACGGACCTGTTCGACAAGCGCTTCTCGATCGACGTCGCGGTGTTCGACATCGAGTGGAAGGACGTGCAGATCCTGGGACTCGTGGACAGTCCGTCGGGTCCGATCGGAATCAACGGCAATTCCGGCGCGGCGCGCAGCCGTGGTGTCGAGTGGAACTTCGCGCTCAAGCCGGTCGCCGGTCTGACCTTCTCGCTGTTGGGCGCGTACACCGACGCCAAGCTGACCGCCGATGCGGTGGGGCTCGGTGCGAGGAGCGGCGACGAGCTCCCCTACGTGCCGAATGTCGCCGCCACCTTGAACGTCGACTACACGTGGAAGGCGTTCGGAGGCTTCGATGCGGACGTCGGCGCCTCCTGGTCGTACTCCGGGACGCAGTACACGGGCTTCTCGCCGTCCGCGCCGGTCGAGGCGCACGTGAAGCTGCCTGAGTACAAGACCCTCAAGCTCCAGGCCGGCATCGACAACGGGCGCTGGAACGCTCAGGTCTACGCGGTGAACCTGACGAACGAGAAGGGCATCACCGAGTACACGAACTCCGGTGGCGCCAATCTGACGGGCCAGGCGGCCTTCATCCAGCCGCGCACGGTCGGCGTGCAGGTGGGCGTGAAGTTCTAGCATCGGGTAGCGCGCCACCGCTCCCATGCTGCGCGCCCGGCCGTACCGGGAGTGGCGGGCCGGCAGGATTCACCGCGCCAGTGCTGGCGCGGTGGCCCTTGCCTGTAGTGTTGCGGCGGCGGCCCCGGCGGATCTGGACCGCGCGGTCTACGAGCGCGCGGCTCAGTTCCTGCCGTCCAACCAGGAGTCGCTGATCCTCAACGCGACGGTGAGGCCGCACTGGCGAGCCGGGCCGTTCGACCGGTTCACCTACCGTCACGAGCTCGGCGATGGCCGCGCCGAGTTCGTCGAGGTCGACGCCGCGACCGGGCGCCGTCGCCCGGCATTCGACCACGCCCGCGTGGCGGCGGGGCTCGCGGCAGCGGGCGTGGCCAACGTCGCCGCCGACCGCCTGCCGTTTCGCGACTACGACGAGGCGGGCGCTGCCGAGATCCGGTTCGCGGCAAGCGGCAAGGAATGGCAGTGCCGTACGAACGCCGTGGCCTGCCACGCCGCGATGGCCCCCGCCGGCGATCCGTCCGTCGTCGCATCGCCGGATGGACGCCAGCTCGCATTCATCCGCGATGGCAACCTGTGGATTCGCGCCTCGGACGGTTCCGGCGAATTCGCGCTGACCACCGATGCAGTGCCGCACTTCGCTTACGGAGCGACGCCCGAGGCCAACATCGTGACGGCGCCCCTGCGGCTCGCCGGCCGGCCCGAGCCTCCGGCGGTCCTCTGGTCGCCCGACTCGAGCCGCCTGTTCGTCCAGAAGCTCGACGAGCGCACGGTCCGCGAGGTCACGCTGGTCCAGTCGGTGCCCGACGGGACGGAGCACCGGGCGCGGGCGCACACGTGGCGCTATGCGATGCCCAACGATCCGGCCATTCCGCTCGCCGAGTCGTGGCTGTTCGACGTGCGCGCCCGCAGCGGGCGGCGCCTCGCCATCGATCCCGTGGCGACGGTGTTCCAGACCTCGGTCGAGAGTCGCGAGGCCTGGTGGTCGCCGGACAGCCGTCGCCTCAACCTGCTGGTGCGCTCCCGCTACTACAAGACGATGGCGCTGTATGCCGTGGACGCGGCGACAGGGGCGGCCCGGCGCGTGGTCGAGGAGTCGAGCCGCACGTTCCTCGAGCCTGCCGCGCTCGGCGAGCGGCCGATGGCGTACGTGCTGCGCAGTGGCGAACTGCTGTGGTTCTCCGAGCGAGAGGGCCACGGGCAGCTGTACGTCTACGACGACGCATCCGGAGCGCTGAAGCGGCGCCTGACGTCGGGCAGCTGGTCGGTTCGTAACGTGCTCGCCGTCGACGAGCGACGCGGCTTCGTGTACGTGGCGGGTGTCGACCGCGAGGAGGCCAGCGATCCGTACTTCCGCAGCGTCTACCGCATCGACATCCAGTCGGGCCGGCGGACGACACTGACGCCGGAGGACGCGGACCACGCGGTGCTGTCATCCCAGGCGGAGGGTCTCGGCATTCCACCGCGCGAGCTTGTCCGCGATCCGGATGCGTCGCAGGGATTCTCCCCGTCGATGCGCTATTTCATCGACACGTACGCGCGCACGGATCTGCCGGCGCGAACCGTATTGAGGCGCGCGGATGGGGTGCGCGTGGCGGAACTCGAGCAGGCCGACGTCACGCGCCTCGCAGCACTCGGTCTCACGACGCCGGAGCGGTTCAGCGTGCTCGCCGCCGACGGCAAGACGCGGATCTACGGCAACCTGCTGCGCCCGACCCACTTCGATGGATCCGCGCGCTACCCGGTGCTGGACAGCATCTACCCGGGGCCCCAGCACCGGCGCGTGACACCGTCATTCGTGTCGGCCGTCTTCGATCCGATGGATGCCCAGGCGTACGCGGAACTCGGCTTCGTGGTCGTGACGCTCGACGGGCGCGGGACTCCGGGGCGCTCGAAGGCGTTCCTCGACGAATCGTATGGCCGGCTAGGCGAGGCGGGCAATCTCGAGGACCACGTGGCCGCGATCCGCGAGCTCGGGCGGCGTTATCCGTATCTCGATCTCGACCGGGTCGGCATCTTCGGGACCTCGGGCGGCGGCTACGCAGCGCTGCATGCGCTCCTCACGTACCCGGATTTCTTCAAGGCAGCGGTCTCGGATGCCGGAAACCACGACCAGCGCGGCTACCTGGCTGTCTGGGGCGAGACCTATAACGGGCCGGACGACGGCCAGAACTACCTGGCGGCCTCAAATGTACCGCTCGTGGGCAACCTGCGCGGTCACCTGCTGCTGATCCACGGCGGCATGGACTTCAACGTGCTCCCGGACCACACGATGCAGGTCGTCGACGCGCTCATCGCGCACAACAAGGACTTCGAGTTCCTGGTCGTCCCGAAGGCGGCGCACACGACGATCCTCGCGCCCGGCTACGCCATGCGCCGCAGCTGGGACTTCGTTGTACGCCACCTGCTCGGCAGGAACCCGCCCGTCGACTTCGAGTTCCCGGCGCCGCCGGCCGCGCACTGACCGCGCGATGCTGGCCGGCCGACCGTCAGACCCAGGTGCGCAGGCCGATCACGCCGTACGCGGCGAGGTAGAGCGTCGCGACGACGAGGCCGAAGGCGACGAACTGCGCGTGGCGCCGCACGGCCGGCCGCACGCCGGGGCCCGCCGGGCGGAACGCGGCCCAGGCCGCGGCCAGCGCCGCGACGGCGAACAGCACCGTGGTCGCGGTCAATGCGTACGCCCAGCCCGTCGGGCTGCCGAAGCGCTCGATCAGGTCGTCGGCCGAGCGCTGGAAGATGGCGACGAAGCCGACGAGGCTCAGCACGGCCACGAGCGGCCACGCGCGCATCCAGCGCTCCGCTGGACGCCGGCGCCGGGGCACCAGGCCGCCGATCAGCCAAAACGGGGCATAGGCGGCCACCGACAGCAGGCTGAGGGCGACGACGGCGGTCAGCGCGAGCTGCAGCCACGCCGCGCCGGTCGACACCTGCCTGATGGTCGACATGCCGAAGCCGATGAAGCGGCCCTCGGCATTCGGCGGGATGAGGACGGCCGATGCGATCGGATCGACATGCGAGGGGGCGTCGTCGCGGCGCAGCAGGCCGCCGCCGGTACCTGCCCAGTCGTGATGCTTGAGGTCGAGCCCAGTGGTCGTCAGCCGGTCGGGCCCGACGGCGACGTGGATGAGGCCCAGCCGATCCAGGAAGCGCATGCCCTCGATCCGCGGCGAGTCCGGCACGTACCAGCCGGCGTAATCGCCCGCTGCGGCCGGCAGCGGCGCGGCGGCCGGGACCGCGGGCTTCGTAAGCCCGCGCGTCACGTAGGCTCGCATGCGCTCGCCGATCCTCTTGAACGCATCGCCGTTGCCGGCGTTGATGCTGAAGAAGTACCCCACGCCGGCGTCCGGCAGGTACGCGAGCTCCGTCAGGCCGCCGTTCACGCCGCCGTTGTGGCCGTGGTAGACGAATCCGTCCTCGATGGTGGTGTAGTTGCTGAGCCCGTAGCCGGCCTTGAGGCCGGCCTGCGCCGCCCAGGTCCGGGTGGGCACCTCCATCCGGTCGATCGCGCTGGCCGGTACGACCGCGGTCTCACCCACGGTGCCGCGATGGAGGTAGAACCCGAGGTAGGCCGCCATGTCGCGTGCCGAGGCGTTGATCGCGCCGGCGGGCCGTTCGAGGACGTGCCAGTACGGGTACGGCGTGTGACCGTCGGGATGGTACAGCGTCGTGGCCGGCACTCCGTGCGGCGGCAGGTACGTCGCGGTGCGCATCCCGATCGGCTGGAACAGGTGGTGTTCGACGTAGTCCTCGAACGCCTCGCCGCTCACGGCCTCGATGATGGCGCCCGCCACGCCGAGCCCGGAATTGCAGTACGCCATCCGCGTCCCGGGCCGCCAGCGCGAGGTTCGCGAGTGATGGTCGTAGTCGAGCCCGTCGCGCACCGTCATCGGCGGCGGCGCCTGCTTCGCATACTCGCGCAGGTGCATGTCGTCCCAGCCCGTCGTGTGCTCGAGCAGGTCCACGACGCGTACCGGATCGGTGGCCTCCCAGGGGTTCTCGAACCACACGTCCGGCACCAGCTGGTGGACCGGGTCGTTGAACGAGAGCTTGCCGGCCTCGACGAGCTGCAGCAGCGCCAGCGAGGTGAAGGCCTTCGACGTCGAGCCGATGCGAAACAGCGTCTCACCCGTGGCGGCCGCACCGGAGGCCACGTCCGCAAGACCCACGCCGTCGATCCATTCCGGGCCGTCGCGGCGCACGATCGCGACCGAGACACCCGGGGTGTGGGTCTCGGCCAGGATCTTCTCGAGCTGGGCCCGCAACTGCGCGGTGGTCTGCGCCGGCGGCTCCGGGTTCGGCGGCGGGGCGGCGGTGCAGGCGAACGAGGCAAGCAGCACGCCGAGTACAGCGACAACGCGAATGACCATGACGGCCCCCTTGGATCCACCGTCATCGGGCGGCGCGCGCGACGCGTGCCGTGGCCCGGGCGGTGTTCGGGGGCGCACTCTAGCACGCTCGCGCCGGCCGCCCGGTTGGGTACCGTGCACGCGGGCGCGGCACGACCCGCGCGGGCATCGACCGCATGAGACCCGCTTCCATCCGCAGGCGACGCAATCATCACAGGAGTTCCGCCATGACCCGCTGGCTCACCGCCATTGCCCTGGGGCTGCTCACGAGTGCCGCGACCGCGGTCCCGGTTCTGCAGGGTCCGCCACCGCGCGCGATTACCGACCCGCATTCGATCGACTCGCCGCGCGTGGCGGGCACCGGGGCGGTCGCGATCGCGGACCTGTTCAAGACCGCGGAGAGCCTGTCCGCCGTATGGAGTGCCGACGGCTCAGCCATCATCTACTCGAGCGACCAGTCCGGCCGCCTCAACCTCTGGCGCCAGCCGGTTGCGGGCGGCGCGCCCATGCAACTCACGCACGCCGAGGACCGGCAGTGGTTCCAGCAGGCGACGGCCGATGGGCGCGCGATCGTGTTCCAGTCGGATCGCGGCGGGCGCGAGATCTATGACCTCTACATGGTCCCGGCGGGCGGCGGCGAGGCCGTCAACCTGACCGCCACCGAGGAGGCGAGCGAGACCTTCCCGGTGCTCTCGCGCGACGGCAAGTGGGTCGCGTATTCGTCGCGGCCGCGGACCGAGCCCGCGACGGACCTCGGCGTGATGGAGCTCGCGACGCGCCAGATGCGCCTGCTGACGCACGAGCGTTCGCCCAGCATGATGTGGATCCCGGTCGCGTTCTCGGCCGACGGGCGCACGCTGCTCGCCAACCGCACGGACATCATGCGCGCGCACGGGGCCGTCTACCGGATCGACGTCGCGAGCGGCGCCGCCACGCGCCTCACCGCCGACGAGGCGGGCGCGTACAGCGCGGCCAGCGACTGGTCGGCGGACGGTCGATGGATCGGGCTGACGACCGAGACAGCGGCCGGGGACCGGCAGGCAGCCATCCTCGACCTGCGATCCGGGGCCGTCCACCTGCTCAAGCCCGACCATTGGGAACAGAGCGCCGGCAGGTTCTCGCCGGACGGCCGGACGTTGCTGGCCACCAGCAACGTCGACGGCCGCGACACGGTCCTCGCGTACGACCTCGCGAAGCGGTCGGTGGAGCCGCTGCCGCTGCCGCCCGGGCTTAACGCGGATGCGTACTTCGGCGCGATGCCGTCGTTCTCGCCGGATGGACGCCAGCTGCTGTTCCCGCACCAGTCGGGCGCCGAGCCGCTCGAATACTGGGTCTACGACCGCGCCTCGCGCCAGTCCCACCCGGTCACGCGCCTCGCGACCCTGGCGACACCGGGATTGCCACGCACCCAGGTCGTCCACTACCGCAGCCATGACGGCACGGTCATCAGCGCCGTGCTCTGGGTGCCGGCCAACCTCGATCGCAACGGGCGCGCGCCCGGCGTCGTCTTCCCGCACGGCGGGCCCACGGGCCAGACCAAGGATGGCTTCGACCTCATCCCCATCGCGCTCGCGTCGCGCGGCTACCTCGTGATCGCACCGAATCCGCGCGGATCGACGGGTTACGGTCGCGCGTTCATGCTGGCGAACCAGCGCGACCTCGGTGGCGGCGACCTCGAGGACGAGATCGCCGGTGCCGACTTCATGGTCGCGACCGGGTACGTCGACCCGAAGCGCATCGGCATCACCGGCGGGTCTTACGGCGGGTTCATGACGCTGATGGCGGTCGGCAAGGCGGCCGACCGGTGGGCGGCCGCCGTCGATTGGTTCGGGATCGTCAACTGGGTATCCATGTACGAGCGTGGCTCGCCGCAGCTACGCCACTACCAAGCCGGCCTGATCGGCGACCCTGTGACCGACAAGGACGTGTACACGCGGGTCAGCCCGCTGACCTACCTCGGGCAGACGCGTGCGCCGTTACTGGTGCTGCAGGGCGAGAACGACATCCGCGTCCCGAAGGAGGAGAGCGAGCAGATCGTCGACTTCCTGAGCCGGCAGGGCAAGGTCGTGGACGTGCACTACTACCCCGAGGAGGGGCACGGCTTCGCCAAGCGGGAGAACCAGCGGGATGCGATCGAGCGCACCGTCGCCTGGTTCGAGCGCTACCTGAAGGCCGCGCCGTGATCCGGCCGGTGCGCGGCTCCGGCCGATTCGTGCGGTGGTGGCCGACCGCGCTCGCACTCCTCTGGACGGCGGCGGCGTCCGCCGACGTGACGGTCATCCACGCCGGTCACCTGGTCGCCGAACCCGGTGCGCCGGTCCTCGAACGGCAGTCGCTGCTGATCGAGAACGGCCGGGTCGTCGCGGTCAGGCCCGGCTTCGTCGATGGCGGGCGTGTGATCGACCTGTCGAGCGCGTGGGTACTGCCCGGCCTGATCGACATGCACACCCACGTGACGGTACGCATGGACATCAAGGGCAACGAGCCGACCGCCGACTTCATGCCGGCCTATCTCGGGCGGCCGGCCGCGCGGGTGCTCGCGAGCGTGGCGCGCGCCCAGGCCGTGCTGCGCAACGGCTTCACGACCATCCGCAACCTCGGCGATCCCGCGAGCGTGACCTACGACCTGCGCGATGCGATCGAGGCCGGCATCGTCGACGGGCCGACGATCATCGCCTCGGAGCCCCAGTTCGGAGTGGCCGGCGGCGACTACGAGGGATTCCTGTTCGGCGAGCGTGCCGAGCTCGAGCCCCTGTTCAGGAGCCGCGGTACCTGCGCGGGCGCCGTCGACTGCGAGCGCGCGGTGCGCGAGGAGATCCGCCGCGGCGCCGGCGTGATCAAGCTGCGCCTGTCCGGGCAGACGCTGATCGACCCCGCCAGCGGCCCGATGGAGACGCGCAGCGAGCTGGAGGCGATCGTCGCGACCGCGCACCGACTGAACCGCCGCGTGGCGGCCCACTCGGTCGGCACGCCCGCGTCGAACCAGCTCGCGATCGAGGCCGGAGTCGACACGATCGAGCACGGCCCGGTCGACGACGCCAACATCGCGGCGATGGTCAGGCGCCACACCGCGTACACGCCGACGATGCTGGCGGCCAAGATCGGCAGCGAGCTCGGCAAGCTGGGCGCGCCGCCGGACTACTACGCCCGGATCGTCACCAGTGTCGCGGCGGCGCGGCGCGCTGGCGTGCCTATCCTGTTCGGGTCCGATCTGCCCGTGGTCCCGATCGAGCAGGTCGCGGAGGAGTTCGTCCTGCTGCGGCAGGCCGGGCTGACGGCCCCCGAAGTACTGCGCAGCGCGACCGTGAATGCCGCCGCGGCGCTCGGCCTCACCGACCGGATCGGCACGCTGGCGGCGGGCAAGGCGGCGGACATCGTCGCCGTCGGGGCGGACCCGATGGCCGACGTGGCGGCGCTCGCCCACGTGCGCTTCGTCATGAAGGGCGGCAAGGTCATCCGCAATGATTTCGTCGCTGGCGCAGGAGCGGATCGCTGAGGCGGCGGCCCGCAGGGCCGGGCGTCGGCCACTCAACAAGGGGGATCGATGATGCACTCGCTTGAACGGACGAAGGCGTACGCGCCCCGGATCGGCTGCATGCGCGCCGTACTGCTCGCGACGGGCCTCGCGTGCGCCGCATCGGCGACGGCGGCGCCGCCGGTGCGCGAACCGGAGCCCGCCGTCGCGGCGGTGCGTGATGACATCCGCGACCTCGCCCGCGCTTCGGCCGGCGTGGTCGGTGTCGCGGCGTGGCGGCTCGACGGGCGTGGACCACGGATCGAGTTCAACGCCGGTGATCGGTTTCCGATGGCGAGCACGTTCAAGGTGGCGGTCGCGGCGACCGTGCTGGCCCGGGTCGATGCCCGGGAGCTCGAACTCGAGCGGATGATTCCCGTCGCCCCGGAGCGGATGGTCGAGTCCGAAGTCCTCGCGGACCGCTTCATCCACCCCGGCGTCGCGCTGTCCGTCTACAACCTGCTCGAGCTGATGCTGACGCAGAGCGACAACACCGCGGCCGACGTCCTGACGGAGCTCGCGGGCGGGCCCGCCGCGGTGACGCAGTGGCTGCGGCGCCAGGGCATCACCGAGCAGCGGGTCGATCGCGACACGGCGCAGCTGCTGCGGGATTTCTTCGGCCTGCCGGCTGGCGTGTTCCACGAGGCGCTCGAGCAGGCGTTCAAGGCCGATCCTGCCCTGGCGCGGCGCGGTGACGCGCCCAATCCGGCATTCGACGACGATCCGCGCGACACGACGACGCCGACGGCCATGGCGCAACTGCTCACGCGCATCTTCAACGGCGAGGCGCTCAGCAGCGAATCGACGCGCGTGCTCACGGCCATCATGGAGCGCTGCCGCACCGGGACGGGCCGGATCCGGGGGCTGCTGCCGGCCGGCACCGTCGTCGCGCACAAGACCGGCACGATCGGCGGCACCGTCAACGACGCGGGCGTGATTACCTTGCCGGGCGGTGCCGGCCGGGTGGTCGTCGCGATCTACGTGAAGAAGAGCGCTGTGCCGATCGAGCAGCGCGAGCGCGTCATCGCCGAGATCGCACGGTCGCTGCGCGACTACTACCTGTACGCGGCCCGGCCGTAGGCGGGCGCGGCGCGGCTATGGCGCGGCTGGCGCCGTCGCCGGCGCGGCATCGCCGGTCGCACCCCGCACCTGGTCGACGACCTCGCGCACGGCGCTGATCACGAGGTCCGGCCGCGCGTCCTGCACGTAGTGGCCTGAGTCGGTCACGATGAGGTGGCGCGACCGGCTCGACCAGCTGGCCTCGTCGTCCTGCAGCTCCCGCCACGTGGACTGGATGCGCTGGCCATCGGCCGTCGTCAGGTGCAGCGCCGCGAGCACCTCGGGCGGGAACGGCGCGAGTCCGGTGAGCACGACGAGCGGGCGGTCGCCGAGCGTCCGCAGCCGGCCCGCCTCGCTCAGGCTGCGCTCGAGCGCACGCTCCTCCGCCAGCGACGCGCCCAGGGTCTCGGCGAGGTAGGCCTTGCTGACCGTCCGAGTGCGCTCGGACATCCCCGGAACTCCGGGCGAGTCGGGGGCGAAGGCGCGGACGAGGCCGGTCCACGACAGCCGGTTCAGGATCGCGTTGAGCGCGGCCTGGCTGCCGCTGGGCTTTGGCAGGCCGAGCCGGGCCACCTGGTCCGGGTGGGACGTGTCGACGAACACCAGGCCGCGCACCTGCTCGGGATGATGGCGGGTGTAGACCATCGCGTAGGGACCCCCGAGCGAGTGTCCAACGAGCACGATCGGGCCGTCGATACCGGCGGCGTGCAGGGTCGCGTGCAGGTCCTCCGCGATCGTCTCGGCGTCCTGCTCGCGTGGCGTCGGATCGCTCCACATGACGCCGGCGCGGTCGTAGGCGCAGGCGCGGGTCAGGGCCGCGACCGCATCGTGCACCCGGTCCCAGGACAGCGAGCCGGCCGTGTCGAGCCCGGCCTCGAAGACGACGGTGGGCGTGCCGGCGCCGCGGCAGTCGAGGTGGATGCGCCGACCGCCGATGTCGACCCGCTGGCCGCGCGGCGGATAGTCCTGATGGGCGCGGTAGCGCCCGACGGCCTCGTAGCCGGCGCCGACCGCGAGGGCCACGGCGACGACGGCGAGCAGGCCGATGCCGATGCGCCCGAGCCAGCGACGGAGCCGTGCGGGTCGTGGCGGAGGTGCCATGGGCGTGTCCTTGGGTGCGGTCGGGGCCGGGCTCGTGGTCCCGCACAGTGTGTCCGCCGGCCGTCCACGCGCGCAAGCGTCCCCCCGTCGCGGCTAGCGGTCGCGACGCACCTTCTCCGCCAGCAGCGCCAGCAGGCGTGTGCTCGCGTAGGCGTCCGCCGGCGGGTCCTGGTTCGACAGCACGACGAGCGAGTACGGCGTACCGGGCAGCAGGTAAAGGTGCGTGCTGACGCCCGGGAACCCGCCGCCGTGCCCGACGACGGTCTGGCCGTCGACGTCATCGATCTCCATCGCGAGCCCGTAGCCGCCGCCCCAAGGCGCGTTCCCGCGCGCGGTCGTCATCTCGCGGAACATGGCGCTGCTGACGAGCTTGCCGCTCGCGAGCGCGGCGGCGAAGCGCACGAGGTCGGCGGCGGTGGAGATCGCACCGCCCGCCGGGCTGCCGAGGTCCGCTGGCGCGACCTGCCAGTCCGCCACCGGGCCTTGCGGGCCGAGGTGCGTGTAGGGCGTGACCAGGCGCGCGCCTGGGTCCGGCGCGTTGTTCGGACTGCTGTCCTTCATTCCGGCCGCCGCGAACACGTGTGCGCGCAGGTAATCCGGATAGCTCTCGCCGGAGGCGACCTCGACGATGGCGCCGGCGAGCGCC
>JAFEDP010000579.1 GCA_018241545.1 Pseudomonadota bacterium | reverse complement strand
GGTGGACGTGGCGCTCGGCAAGGTGGACTACATCGAGATCGTCGGCTTCGCCGATCACCGCAGCACTGCGGGCGTCTGGTACCGGCTGCTGAACCTCGGGTTCCGCCTGCCGGCCGCGGGCGGCACCGACGCGATGGCCAACTACGCCTCGCTGCGCGGGCCGGTCGGCATGAACCGCGCCTACGTCGCGCTGCCGGAGCAGGCGGGCGGCGTCGACGCCGACGCGTGGTTCGCTGCGCTCAAGGCCGGCCGCAGCTTCGCGACCAACGGGCCGCTGCTCGACTTCAGCCTCGGCGGGCAGCCGATCGGCGGCGAGCTGGCGCTCGCGGGCGCCCGGGCGGTGCCGTACCGCGTCCACCTCGCCTCGATCGTGCCGGTGGACCACCTCGAGGTCGTCTGCAACGGGCGCGTCGCCGCCGCGATCCGGCTCGCCGGCGCGCGCACCGCGGTCGACGCCACCGGCTCGCTGCGCCTCGCCGAGAGCGGCTGGTGCGTGCTGCGCGCCTCAAGCGACCATGCCGAGTACCCGGTACTCGACAACTACCCGTACGCGACCACGAGCCCGGTGTACGTGACGGTCGGCGGCCGCCCGTCGCGAGCGCCGGCCGACGCCGCCTGGTTCGCGGCGTGGATCGACCGGATGCGCGAGTCGGTCGAGCGCCACCCGGACTGGAACTCGCCTGCCGAGAAGGCGGCGGTGCTCGACCGGCTGGCCGCCGCGCGCGCGGTCTACGAGCGCCTGCGCTAGGACGGGGCGGTCCCGCCCGGTCAGTCGGCTTGCGGACCGAGCAGCTCGAGCGGCAGCTCGGTGGTGTTCTTGGCCTCCTCGAGCACGATCCGCGACTCGATCGCCTGCACGCCGGGTACCTGCGACAGGCGCTTCTGGATGAACTCGTTGTAGTCGTTGATGGTGCGGGTCGCGACCAGCAGGATGAAGTCGAAGTCGCCGATCACCATGAAGCACTGCACGACCTCGGGGAAGCTGACGACCTTCTGCTTGAACTTCGGCAACGACTGCCAGCCGTGGCTGGCGAGCTTGACGTGCGTGAACACCAGCACGTCGAGCCCGACCTTGTCGCGCGACAGCAGCGCCACGCGCTTGCGGATCACGCCGTTGGACTCGAGCAGGCTGATGCGGCGCCAGCACGGCGACTGCGACAGGCCCACGCGCTGCGCGATCTCGGCCGTCGATAGCGAGGCATCCTTTTGCAGCACGTTAAGGATGCGCAAGTCGGTTCTGTCGATGTCCATGGTTCACCGTTCCCCGTTGTGCCGCCAAGCCGGATAAATTATCCAATCGCCCCCGGGGCGGCAACCGTCTTTGGCTGATTTC
Organism: Pseudomonadota bacterium; assembly: GCA_018241545.1. Taxonomy (GTDB): domain Bacteria; phylum Pseudomonadota; class Gammaproteobacteria; order Steroidobacterales; family Steroidobacteraceae; genus CAIKZZ01. Next base: position 585 of record JAFEDP010000579.1, on the reverse strand, counting down.
ACCGGCGCGGCGGCGTTACGCTTGGCAGTCAGCCCCGGAGACCGTCCATGCCGCGTCCCCCCCGTCTGCACGTACCGCACGCCCCGGCGCGGCCCGGCGAGACCCCCGACTTCAGCTACGTGAGCCTGTCCGCCGCCGGCGCCGTGGCGCGCCCGGACGTGGCCGCCCCGGCGGCCGACATCGAGCACCTCGCGACCGACCTGATCCGGGTGCTCGACGATGCCCACCGCGCCGTCGGCCCGTGGAACCCGCACCTCGAGGTCGACGTGCTGCAGGTCGGGCTGCGCCACATGCTGCTGACGCGGATCTTCGACGACCGGATGCTGCGCACCCAGCGCCAGGGGAAGATTTCCTTCTACATGAAGTCGACCGGCGAGGAGGCGGTGGCGGTCGCGGCGGCGATGGCGCTGCGGCCCGGCGACATGCTGTTCCCGTCCTACCGGCAGCAGGGCCTGCAGTTCGTGCGCGGCGCGCGCCTCGTGGACCTCATGTGCCAGCTGCTCTCGAACACGCGCGACATGTGCAAGGGCCGCCAGCTGCCCGTCATGTACCACTCGGTGCCGGGACGGCTGTTCTCGATCTCCG
>JAFEDP010000578.1 GCA_018241545.1 Pseudomonadota bacterium | reverse complement strand
CGGATCACGATGGTGCCGATCGTGCCGGCCGCGACCTCAGCGCCGGCGTCGTCGAGCACGCGCACGTCGTAGCCCGGCACCGGCACGCTGGCCGAGCCCGGCTTGATCGGCATCGGCTCGAGGCCGCGGCAGTTGGCCGCGACCGGCCAGCCGGTCTCGGTCTGCCACCAGTGGTCGACCACCGGCACGCGCAGCCGCTCGCCGGCCCACAGCACGGTGTCCGGGTCGCAGCGCTCGCCGGCGAGGAACAGCGTGCGCAGGCTCTTGAGGTCGCGCCCGGCGAGCAGGCGGCCCTCCGGGTCCTCCTTCTTGATGGCGCGGAACGCCGTCGGCGCGGTGAACAGCGCGTTCACCCGGTGCTGCTCGACCACGCGCCAGAACGCGCCGGCATCCGGCGTGCCGACCGGCTTGCCCTCGTAGAGGATCGACGTGCAGCCGGTCAGCAGCGGCGCGTAGACGATGTAGGAGTGGCCGACGACCCAGCCGACGTCGGAGGCGGCCCAGAACACGTCGCCGGGACCGACGTCGTAGACCGCGCGCATCGAGTACACGAGCGCCACCGCGTGGCCACCGTGGTCGCGCACCACGCCCTTGGGCTTGCCGGTGGTGCCGGACGTATAGAGGATGTAGAGCGGGTCGGTGGCCTTGACCGTGACGCACGGCTCCGGGCGCGCCGCGTCGAGCGCGCTGGCCCAGTCGAGGTCGCGGCCGGGCGTGAGCGCGGCCTCGGCCTGCGGCCGCGCCAGGATCACGCAGCGACGCACCGCGTGCTGCGCGAGCGTGAGCGCCTCGTCGAGCAGCGGCTTGTAGGGGATCACGCGCTGCCCCTCGATGCCGCACGAGGCCGACACGACGAGCGCCGGGCGCGCGTCGTCGATGCGCTTGGCAAGCTCGGCCGGCGCGAAGCCCCCGAACACGACCGAGTGCACGGCGCCGATGCGCGCGCAGGCGAGCATCGCGATCACCGCCTCCGGCACCATCGGCATGTAGACGATCACCCGGTCGCCGCGGCCGACGCCCTCCGCGCGCAGCACGCCGGCGAAGCGCGCCACGAGCTCGGTGAGCTCGCGGTAGCTGTAGCGGCGCACGACCCCGGTCACCGGGCTGTCGTAGACGAGCGCCGCCTGGTCGCCGCGGCCGGCCGCGACGTGCCGGTCGAGCGCGTTGTAGCAGGTGTTGAGCTCGCCGCCGGCGAACCAGCGGTAGAGCGGCGCGGCGCTCTCATCGAGCACGCGGTCCCAGCGCCGCTGCCAGTCGAGCGCGCCGGCGGCCTCGCCCCAGAAGCCCTCGGGGTCGGCGAGCGAGCGGCGGAATTCCTCGCGGTAGCGCGACGTGGTCATCGGCGGTCCCCCCTCGCGCCGTCCACGGGCGCGTTCCGGGCCCGAGTCTGCCAAGGCGCCGGGCGGCGCGGGATACCGCCTTGTGCGTACGACTTTGGTCGGTCAGCGCTCGGCGATGTCGACGTACGGGCGGGCCGCCGGGCCCGTGTACAGCTGCCGCGGCCGGCCGATCTTCATGGTCGGGTCCGAGATCAGCTCCTGCCAGTGCGCGACCCAGCCGGCGGTGCGGGCGATCGCGAACATCACCGTGAACATGTCGCGCGGGATGCCGATGGCGCTGTAGATGATGCCCGAGTAGAAGTCGACGTTCGGGTACAGCTTGCGCGACACGAAGTAGTCGTCGCTGAGCGCGATTTCCTCGAGCCTGAGCGCGAGCTCGAACAGCGGGTTGTCGGCGCGCCCGATCTTGGCCAGCACCTGGTGGCAGGCCTCGCGGATGATCTTGGCGCGCGGGTCGAAGTTCTTGTAGACCCGGTGGCCGAAGCCCATCAGCTTGGTGTGGTCGTTGCGGTCCTTGACGCGCGCCAGGAACTTCGGGATCGCGTCGGCGGTGCCGATCTCCTCCAGCATCTGCAGCACCG
>JAFEDP010000577.1 GCA_018241545.1 Pseudomonadota bacterium | reverse complement strand
CTGTCGGCGCGCGAGCTGATGCAGGCGCACCTGGCGCGCATCGCGCGCCTCAACCCGTCCGTCAATGCGCTGGTCGCGCGGCTGCCCGACGAGCAGTGCCTCGCGCTCGCCGAGGCGTGCGACGCGCGCCGCGCGCGCGGCGAGCCGCTCGGGCCGCTCGCGGGGCTGCCGTGGGCGTTCAAGGATCTCGAGGATGCGGTCGGCTTCCCGTGCACCTCCGGCTCGCCGCTGTACCGCGACCTGCGTCCCGAGTCCGACACCGTGCTCGTCGAGCGCCTGCGCCGCGCCGGCGTCCTGCCGATCGCCAAGACCAACGTGCCCGAATTCGGCATGGGCTCGCACACGTACAACCGCGTGTACGGGACGACCCGCAATCCCTGGGACCTGACGAAGAGCGCCGGCGGCTCCTCGGGCGGGGCCGGCGCCGCGCTCGCCTGCGGCCTCGTGCCGCTCGCCGACGGCAGCGACCTGGGCGGCTCGCTGCGCAACCCCGGCAACTTCAACAGCGTCGTGGGCTTTCGGCCGAGCGTCGGGCTCGTGCCGCTGGCGCCGGAGTCGATGCCGTTCCTCGGCTTCACGGTCAAGGGGCCGCTCGGGCGCAGCGTGCGCGACGTGGCGCTCGCGATGGCGGTGATGTCGGGCCCGGATGCGCGCGACCCGGGCTGCCTGCCGTCCGACCCGAGCCGGTTCCTCGGGCCCCTGGCGCGCGAGGTGCGCGGCACGCGCATCGCCTGGTGCCCCGACCTCGGCGGCCTGCCGCTCGAGCCCGAGGTGCGGTCGGTCATCGAGGCGCAGCGTGCCACGCTCGAGGCGCTCGGCTGCGTGGTCGAGGAGGCGGTGCCGGACCTCGCCGGGGCCGACACGGTGTTCCTGACGCTGCGCCGCTGGCGCACGTGGACCTGGCTCGGGCCGCTGCTCGAGCGCCACCGCGCCGACATCAAGCCGGAGGCGATCGCCGAGGCCGAGGCCGGCAGCCGCGTGACCAGCGCCGAGCTCGCCGCGGCCTTCGAGGCCCACGCGGCGCTGCTCGAGCGGATGCGCCGCTTCCACGAGCGCTTCGACTGCTTCGCCTGCGCGGTCAACCAGGTGGCGCCGTTCGACGCGGCACTCGACTGGCCGCACGCCGTCGCCGGCCAGCCGATGACGCACTACATTGAGTGGATGCGCTCGGCCTACCTCGTGACCACGACCTGGCAGCCGGCGATCTCGGTGCCCGCGGGGTTCACGCCCGGCGGGCTGCCGGTCGGGCTGCAGCTGGTCGGGCGCCGGCTCGAGGACCGCCGCCTGCTCGAGCTCGCCCATGCCTTCGAGCAGGCGACGCTGGTCGGGCGCCGCCGCCCGCCGTTCATCACCGCCACGCCGCCGGGGAGTCCCGCATGACCATCGACCGTCGCGAGTTCCTGGCGGCCGCCGCCGCTGCCGCCGTGGGGGCAGGCGAGGCCCACGCCGCCACGGCGGGCGCCGCGGCGGACGAGCTCGCCTACCTCTCGGCGCGCGAGCTCCTCGCGCAGCTCGCCGCGCGGCGGCTCTCGGCGCGCGAGCTCATGGAGGCGCAGCTCGCGCGCATCGCGCGCGTGAACCCCGCGCTCAACGCGATCATCGAGCTGCATCCGCCCGAGCAGTGCCTCGCGGCCGCGGCGGCGATCGACGCACGCCGCGCGCGCGGCGAGCCGCTCGGGCCGCTCGCCGGCCTGCCGTGGGCGTTCAAGGACCTCGAGCCGGTCGCCGGGGAGCCCTGGTCGCGCGGCTCGACGGTGTTCCGCGGCGCGCGCGCCGAGTCCGACTCGCTGCTCGTCGAGCGCCTCAAGCGCGCCGGCGTCGTGCCGGTCGGCCGCACCAACGTGCCGGAGTTCGGCATGGGCTCGCACACCTACAACCGGGTCTATGGCACGACCCGCAACCCCTGGGACCCGGGCAAGAGTGCC
>JAFEDP010000576.1 GCA_018241545.1 Pseudomonadota bacterium | reverse complement strand
GGAGACTCCATCGGCGATGCGAACCCGTTGGGCGGACGTGACACCCATTGATCTCGCTCCCGGCGGCCGGCCCACATGGTCAGGAGCACGACCTTCACTCTCGGGCGGCTACTGGTCTTGGCGAGTCCTCACAGGGCACACTAAGTGTGTATCGAGTCTCCGGTCGCGAGGTGTGAACGTGTCGCCTGTGGTCATTTCTGCCGTTCGCGCACTTGTACTCACCGCCATCCTGGGCGCGTCGTTCGCCGCTCGCGCCGCGCCGACTGCACCGGCGCCGCCGACCGATCGGGCGTTCGACCTGCTCGTGGACGCGCGTGACGCGCCTCGGCGTCTCGTGCACGCGACGCTCACCATTCCAGTGCGTCCCGGGCCCGTCACGCTGGTATTTCCACGATGGGCCATTCCAACCGACGAGATGCCGAGCACGGTGCTCAACAACGTCGTCGGCCTGACCATTACGGCAGGAGGGCGGCCGCTCGAATGGCAGCGTAACCCTCTTGACCTGTTTAAGATTCAAACCAATGTGCCCACGGATGTATCGGCGATCACGGCATCGCTGGACGTCGTGGCGCCGGATGATCGTACCGACCTAAACGCGGCCACCGGCAGGCTGTTCATCATCGACTGGCAGACGGTGCTCGTCTACCCGCTCGGTACCCGAGCGAGCGACGCTCGCATTCACGCGCGCCTGCAACTCCCCGACGGCTGGAGCGCTGCGTCGGCGCTGGCCAACCGCGACGCATCGGAACACACGATCGACTTCGAGCCCGTATCGATTGCGGAGCTCGTGGACTCGCCAGTGCAGACAGGTGCCTCGACGGTGTCCGTCGCGGTCGACGCGCCAGGTCCACCCGTGACGATCGATGTCGCGGCAGATACTGCCGAGGCCGCCACCGTACCGGCGATCTGGCACGAGCGCATCCAGCGAATCGTCGCCGAAGCGGGTGCTCTATTCGGCGGCTATCCATATCGCCGCTTCCGATTCCTGCTGACGCTCGCCGACTCTCTTGGCAATGACGGACTTGAACACCGCGAATCGGCCGACATCCGCCTCCGACTGGCCGGCCTCAGCGCTGAGCCGAACCGCATCGCGTATGGCTATCTCATCCCGCACGAGTACGTGCACGCGTGGAACGGCAAGGCTGTCGTGCCTGCCGGCGTCGTGCGATCCGACTTTGAGACGCCGCAGGACACGTCGCTCCTGTGGGTCTACGAAGGGCTGACCCGATATTTGAACTGGGAGCTCGCAGCGCGTGCGGGCGTCTTGACGCCGGCCGAGTCTCGGGATTACGTGGCCCTGCTCGCCGCACGCCTAACGGTGCGCTCCGGTCGATCGTGGCGACCGTTGCAGGATACTGCGACCTCTGGGCGCATCTTGAATCCGGCGCCGGAGCAGTGGGAGTCGCTGCGTAGATCGACCGACTACTATGACGAGGGTTTGCTGATCTGGCTCGAGGTCGATGCAACACTGCGCCGGCTCACGGCGGGCCGTCGCTCGCTGGACGACTTCTGCCGGTCCTTTTTTGGCGCCCCGGCAGTTCCATCTGCGCGGCGAGTCTACAAATTCGACGACGTGGTCCGCGCTCTAGAATCGATCGCGCCGTACGACTGGCAAGAAATGCTTCGTGGACGGCTGAACACGATCGATCAGTCGCCGACGCTGGCAGGACTAGAGGCGAGCGGATGGACGCTCGGCTATGGACCGACGATTGGAAGCGTTCAAGCGGCGCGTGACACCGTGCGCGGGATGGTCGAGGAGCGATTTTCAGTCGGAATGCTGGTCGCCGAGGACGGCGCTATCGTCGACGTCGTCCGCGACTCGCCCGCGTGGCGCGCAGGTCTTGGGCCCGGCATGCACGTCACCGGCGTGGGCGGCGAGGCGTGGTCGGTTGACGCATTCCGCAATGCCATCGCCACTTCGATCACCT
>JAFEDP010000575.1 GCA_018241545.1 Pseudomonadota bacterium | reverse complement strand
CGAGCCAGGTGCGCTACTTCGCCAACAAGCCCGACTTCCTCGACCGCACCTTCGAGCGCGCCGAGCGCTACCTGTACTACGTGGTGCGCGAGCTCGAGGCGCGCGACATGCCGCTCGAGCTCGCGCTCCTGCCGGTCATCGAGAGCGCCTACAACCCCTACGCCTACTCGCGCGCCCGCGCCGCCGGCATCTGGCAGTTCATCGCCCCGACCGCGCGCCGCTATGAGGTGCGCGTCAACTGGTGGCAGGACGGGCGGCGCGACATCGTCGACTCGACGCGCGCGGCGCTCGACTACCTGTCCGAGCTGCACACGATGTTCGGCGGCGACTGGTTCCTCGCGATCGCCGCCTACAACTGCGGCGAGGCGGCGGTGCAGCGCGCGGTGCTCAAGGCCCGTCGTGCCGGCAAGCCCGCCGACTTCTGGCACCTGAAGCTCCCGCGCGAGACGCGCGGCTACGTGCCGAGCCTGCTCGCCATGGCGCGCATCGTCGCCGAGCCCGAGAAGTACGGGCTCGAGTTCGCGCCGATCGCCAACCGCCCGTACTTCGCCCAGGTCGAGGTCGGCTCGCAGATCGACCTGAGGCTCGCGGCGATGCTCCTGAGCGTCGCCGAGGACGAGCTGCACGAGCTCAACCCGGCCTTCAACCGCTGGGCGACCGACCCGGACGGCCCGCACCACCTCTTGGTGCCGGCGGCGGCGGCGGCGGAGTTCGCGCGCACGGTCGCGGCGCTGTCGCCCGAGTCGCGCATGCCGGTCGAGCACTACCGCGTCGGCGAGGGCGAGACGCTGATGGCCATCGCCCGCGACCGCGACCTGCCGCCGAACACGATCGTGCGCATGAACGGCCTGCACACGGCCGAGCTGCACGCCGGGGACGACCTCGTGCTGCCGGCGAGCCGGGTGGCGCCGCTCAGGGCCGGGCTCATCATCGAGGGCGAGACCCCGCTGCCCGGCCACCACCGCCGCACCTACGTCGTGCGCCGCGGCGAGACGCTCGCCTCGATCGCGCGCCGCAACCACGTCGGCGTCGAGGAGCTCGCGCAGCTCAACGGCCTCACGCCATACTCGGCGATCAAGGCGGGCAACACGCTGATCGTCGACGTCAGCGACCGCAAGGTCCGCCACCGCAAGCGCAAGGGCCACGCCTCGCACCCGGCGCGCGAGCTCGCCGCGCCGCGGCCGCAGACGGTGGGCGCGCTCCTCGCGCCCGCGACCCCCTTCCACGGCTGAGACAAGGGACGACCATGGGATTCCTGACGGGCAAGCGTGCCCTGATCGTCGGGCTACTGTCCGATCGCTCGATCGCCTACGGCATCGCCGAGGCCATGCGCCGCGAGGGCGCCGAGATCGCGGTGACCTACGTAGGCGGGGACCGCTTCAAGGAGCGCATCACCGAGCTCGCCGCGAGCGTCGGCAGCACGCTCGTCTACGACATGGACGTCACCAGCGACGAGCAGGTCGCGGCGACCTTCGCCGACCTCAAGGCGCAGTGGGGCCACCTCGACATCCTGGTGCACTCGGTCGCCTTCGCGCCGCGCGAGGCGCTCGCCGGCCGCTACACCGACGTCACGAGCCGCGAGGCGTTCCGCGTCGCGCACGAGATCTCGAGCTACAGCCTCACGGCGCTCGCGCGCGCGGCGAAGCCGCTGATGGAGGGCCGCGCCGGCGCGATCGTGACCCTCTCCTACCTCGGCGCGGTGCGCTCGATCCCGGGCTACAACGTCATGGGCGTCGCCAAGGCGAGCCTCGAGTCGACGGTGCGCTTCCTGGCCGCGGACCTCGGTCCCGAGGGCATCCGGGTGAACGCGATCTCGGCGGGGCCGATCAAGACGCTCGCCGCCTCCGGCATCGCCGGTTTCCGCAAGATGCTGGGCCACGTCGCGGCCGCGAACCCGATCCGGCGCAACGTCACCCAGGAGGATGTCG
>JAFEDP010000574.1 GCA_018241545.1 Pseudomonadota bacterium | reverse complement strand
TCACGCTCGAGGACCGCTTCGGCGGGCGGGTCGGCCGGCGGGAGTTCACGCCGGCCGAGTACCTGCCCGGGCGCAGCGCGCCGCGCGCGCTGCTCGGCGCCGGCGCGCGTGCCGACGCCGATCTCAAGCTCGCCGACCCCGGCAACCAGGCGGTCGGCTTCGAGCTCGACGTCTGCCTGACGCGCCACGGCGCGCTCGTCTGCGGCGCCGACCAGAAGTCGGGCGGCTGATGCGGATCGGCCCGTACGCGCTCGGCGCGCCGCTCGCGCTCGCCCCGATGGCCGGCGTCACCGACCGCCCGTTCCGACTGCTGTGCCGGCGGCTCGGCGCCGGCATCGCGGCCTCGGAGATGGTGACCTCCGACGTGCGGCTGTGGCACACGCCGAAGTCGCGCCGCCGGCTCGACCATGCGGGCGAGCCCGAGCCGCGCGTGGTGCAGATCGCCGGCGGCGAGCCGGCGATGATGGCCGAGGCGGCGCGGCGCAACGTCGACCTCGGCGCGCAGGTCATCGACATCAACATGGGCTGCCCCGCCAAGAAGGTCTGCAACCGGGCGGCGGGATCGGCGCTGCTGCGCGACGAGCCGCTGGTCGGTGCCATCCTCGAGGCGGTGGTGCGCGCGGTGCAGGTGCCGGTGACGCTCAAGATGCGCACCGGCTGGGACGCCGAGCATCGCAACGGCGTGCGCGTGGCGCGGCTCGCGGAGGCGTGCGGCGTGCGGGCGCTCGCCGTGCACGGCCGCACGCGCGCCGACCACTACGCGGGCAGCGCCGAGTACGCCACGATCCGCGCCATCAAGGCGGCGGTCGCGATTCCGGTTTTTGCGAACGGCGACATCGACTCAGGCGCGAAAGCGCGCGCGGTACTCGAAGAAACCGGCGCAGATGGCGTGATGATCGGTCGCGCCGCACAAGGCCGGCCGTGGATCTTCCGCGAGATAGGGCATTTCCTTAGCGCCGGTACGCACTGCCCGCCGCCTGAGCGCCGCGAGGTCCGTGATATCATGCTCGCGCATCTGGACCAGCTGTACGCCTTCTACGGCGAGCAGGTCGGGGTCCGGGTGGCGCGCAAGCATCTTGGCTGGTATCGCGACGCGGCGGTCCCGGCCCACCCGCGAACGAGTGACGACGCATCCCCTGCCGCCAGCGCCGCCGACGCGCTGTTCCGCGAGATGCGCGTCGCCGAGTCCGCGGCCGTGCAGCAGCGGCTGGCGCGCGCGTGGTTCGAGGCGGCCCTGGCCGCCGGGGAGCGCGAAGAGCCGGAGCCGGGTGCGGACGCGCTGTGCGTGCCGCCGTGGCGACGGGCTGGGGCCGCCTGAGGGGACGGCCCGCCCGCAACCGGCGGACGACGGGGAAGCAGAACGATGGTCAACGGCAGAAAGGCCGCGCGCACGCGGCGCGAGATCGTGGCGCGGCCCGCGGCGCGTGGCGCCCTGCGCGAAGTGCCGCTGCGCGAGCACGCCGAGGCGGCACTCGGCGCCTACTTCGAGCGCCTCAACGGCCACCGGCCCGCCGGCCTCTACGAGCTCGTGATGCGCGAGGTCGAGGAGCCGCTGTTCCGCGCCGTGATGCGCCACACCGACGGCAACCAGTGCCGCGCCGCCGAGATCCTCGGCATCAACCGCGGCACGCTCAGGCGCAAGCTCGAGGACTACGGCCTTGTCGACTAGTGCCGGCCGCCGGCCCGTGCGGCGCGCGCTGCTGAGTGTCTCGGACAAGCACGGCATCGTGGACCTCGGCCGCGCGCTCGCCGCGCGCGGCGTCGCGCTGCTCTCCACCGGCGGCACCGCGAAGCTGCTCGCCGGCGCCGGCCTGCCGGTCACCGAGGTGTCGGCCTACACGGGCTTCCCCGAGATCATGGACGGGCGCGTCAAGACCCTGCATCCGCGCGTGCACGGCGGGCTGCTCGGCCGCCGCGGCACCGACGACGAGG
>JAFEDP010000573.1 GCA_018241545.1 Pseudomonadota bacterium | reverse complement strand
TTGGCGACGCTCTGGGCCTCGACCCCCTGCGCGGCGTCCACGACCAGCAGCGCGCCCTCGCAGGCGGCCAGCGAGCGCGACACCTCGTAGGAGAAGTCGACGTGCCCCGGGGTGTCGATGAAGTTGAGCTGGTAGTCGACCCCGTCGCGGGCGCGGTAGCGCAGCGTGACGCTCTGCGCCTTGATGGTGATGCCGCGCTCGCGCTCCAGGTCCATGGAATCCAGGACCTGGTCGTGCATCTCGCGCTGCTCGAGGCCGCCGCAGATCTGGATCAGGCGGTCGGCGAGCGTGGACTTGCCGTGGTCGACGTGGGCGATGATCGAAAAGTTGCGGATCGGGGGCATGTCGGGGCGGCGGCTCCTGCCGGCGGTGGCCGCAGGGCCAGCCGCGGGATTATAGCAGCCGGCCCCCGCCCGCCCGCTCAGACGGACGCGCTCCACAGGCGCTCGAGCGCCTGCCAGTCGAGCCGTCCGTGGCAGGCCGGCTCGCCGTCCACCAGCAGGACCGGGATCCGGTGGCCGTAGCGGCGGCGAGCGTCGGGGTCGCGGTCGACGTCAAGCACCTCGACGCGCTCGCCGCGCGCCGCGGCCCACGGCGCGAGCTCGGCCAGCAGTTCCTCGCACAGGTGGCAGCCCTCGCGGGAATAGAGCGCGAGCCGGCTCACCGCTGCGGCGCCCCGGCCACGGCCGCGGGCGACCCCGGGACCAGGCGGCGGGGCGTGGCGGGCACGACGCCCGAGGCGATCGTCTCGACGGTCAGCGGCGGCACCTCGCCGACCGCGGTGACCTGGTGGCCGGCGACGACGCGGGTGTAGGCGAACGCCGCGCCGACCCGCCCCTGGCCCTCGCTCGCCTGGCGCGGCGGCGCCGGCGGCTCCTCGATGAACACCGACACCGAGGCCAGCCCGTCGGTGAGCACGAGGTGCATCGACGGCCGGTCGCTGCCGGGCAGGCGCTGCTCGGTCGACAGGCTCAGCCGGAAGCCCGGCGGCAGCTGCATCAGCCGCCACGCCAGCGCCTCCTCCGGCGCCGGGCGCGGACTGCCGCCGCCCTGGCGCACCCAGGCGAAGCCGCTGGCGTCGATCTCCGGGCGCAGCGCCGCATCCGGGATCGGCCCGCCGACCTTGAGCGCCGTGAACAGCACCTGCTCGAGCACGCGGCCGTCCGCGTCGCACAGGTCCGTGCGCATCGGGATGCCGCTCTCCTCGTCGATCCACAGCCGGTAGCCGAAGCGGTAGTCGTCGCGCGGGTTGATCGCGAGCAGGCGCACCGGCCGGCCGATCACCGTGGAGTGCTCGCCGAGCTCGAGCCGGTAGTTGGCCTCGAGCGCGGGGTCGAAGTGCGGCAGCGTGCCGAGCAGCGTGCCGCGCGGCGGCTCGGTCTCGACCAGCACCTTGTGCTCGTCGGGCAGGTAGCACTGCAGCTCGGCGTCCTGGCGGATCACCTCGCGCCCGGGGTGGGCGAGGTTGACGAGCCGCTCGGCGGTGCGACCGTCCTTGACGCGGTGGTAGATGCGCAGCTTCTCGATGCGGCCGTTGGCGAGGTGCAGGAACTCGCCCTGGTAGGTGCGGGAGGCGAGCGCCTCGTGCATCCTCGCCAGCCACTGGCGCGCCTCGTCGCTGGCGCAGGCCGGCGTGGCCACGAGGACGGCCAGCACGACCAGGGCGCCCAGGCGCCCGCCACTGGCGCCGGCGCGGGTCACGGCGGCGGGTTGGCGCCGCCGGCGTCGTCGGCCACGAGGTGGATCAGCACGTTCTGGCCGGCGAGCGGCGTGCCGGCCTGCGAGTGGGCCACGACGTAGTTGGCGAGCGTGCCGGCCGGGATGACGCCGAAGCCCGCCGGGCGCGCCGCGGGGGTCACGTAGATCGGCTCCTCCGCCGGCTGCGCGTACGGGGCCGCCAGCGCGCGCAGGCGATGCGCGGCCGGCACCGCGGCCA
>JAFEDP010000572.1 GCA_018241545.1 Pseudomonadota bacterium | reverse complement strand
CGACCGTGCGGAGCAACGCGACTCATTGACATCCCGACCGCTTCGGGGCGGCGGCCCGCCGCCGGGCGGGGTCGCGGCGGGCTGGTAGACTGCCGGCGCGGCCGCAGGCCTAGCCGGCCGGACGGGGAGGACAGGTGACGGAGAAGCGCGCACTCATCACGGGCATCACGGGGCAGGACGGCTCCTACCTCGCCGAGTTCCTGCTGGCACGCGGCTACGAGGTGCACGGCGTGCGCCGCCGCTCCTCCTCCTTCAACACCGGCCGCATCGACCACCTGTACCGCGACCCGCACGAGAAGGACGTCCGCCTCTACCTGCACTACGGCGACCTCACCGACTCGACGAGCCTGATCCGCATCATCCAGGAGGTCCAGCCGACCGAGGTTTACAACCTCGGCGCGCAGAGCCACGTCGCGGTGTCCTTCGAGAGCCCCGAGTACACCGGCAACGCCGATGCGGTCGGGGCGCTGCGGCTCCTCGATGCGATCCGCATCCTTGGCATCAAGGACCGGGTGCGCTTCTACCAGGCCGGCACCTCTGAGATGTTCGGCAAGGTGCGCGAGACCCCGCAGCGCGAGACCACCCCGTTCCACCCGCGCTCGCCCTACGGCGTCGCCAAGCTCTACGCCCACTGGATCACGGTCAACTACCGCGAGGCCTACGGGCTCTACGCCGCCAACGGCATCCTCTTCAACCACGAGTCGCCGCGGCGCGGCGAGACCTTCGTCTCGCGCAAGATCACCCGCGGGCTGGCCCGCATCCACGTCGGCCTCGAGGAGTGCCTCTACCTCGGGCACCTCGACGCGCGCCGTGACTGGGGCCATGCCAAGGACTACGTCGAGGCGATGTGGCTGATGCTGCAGCAGGGCGAGCCCGACGACTACGTGATCGCGACCGGCCGCCAGCACTCGGTGCGCGAGTGCGTGGCGCTCGCCGGTGCGCGCCTCGGCATGCGCATCGAGTTCTCGGGCAGCGGGCTCGACGAGACCGGCGTCGACGCCACGAGCGGGCGGGTCGTGGTGCGGGTCGACCCGCGCTACTTCCGCCCGGCCGAGGTCGACACGCTGCTCGGCGATGCGAGCAAGGCCCGGAGCCGCCTCGGCTGGGCCCCGCGGATCAGCTTCGAGGAGCTGATCGCCGAGATGGTCGACAGCGACCTGAAGGTCGCCGAGCGCGACGCGGCGCTGCGCCGCCGCTAGCCCCGCCGCCCCGAGGTCCGGGCGCGCCGGCGCCCGGCATCGACCCGGCGGCGGGTCGAGAGGGAATTGCTGCATTGCAGCATCGAGCGTCCCGGACCCGGTCCAGGGGAGGCGGGACGCCGCCGGTCCGTAGATGTTCGGCTGTGGTCGCGCGCCGCGAAGGCTACCTTAGCGTTGCGCCCGTCGCGTGGGCGCGAAGGCGGTGCCGCGGTGGCCACGGCCCCAAGTCCCGACAGCGGCCGCGAGCGGGTGCTCGCGGCGCGCGGGCTCAGCAAGGACTACGTCATGGGCGAGGTCGTGGTCCACGCCCTCGCGGGCGTCGACCTCGACATCTTCCGCGGCGAGTTCGTGGTGCTGCTCGGGCCCTCCGGCAGCGGCAAGTCGACGCTCCTGAACCTGCTCGGCGGCCTCGACACCCCGAGCGCGGGCTCGGCGATCTGGCGCGACCATGACCTCAGCCGCGCGAGCGAGGCCGAGCTCACCCGCTACCGGCGCGAGCACGTCGGCTTCGTGTTCCAGTTCTACAACCTGATCCCGAGCCTGACCGTGCGCGAGAACGTCGCGCTCGTGACCGACATCGCCACCACTCCGATGCGCCCGGAGGACGCGCTCGAGCGGGTCGGGCTCGGCGGGCGCCTCGACCACTTCCCGGCGCAGCTCTCGGGCGGGGAGCAGCAGCGGGTCGCGATCGCGCGCGCCATCGTCAAGCGCCCGGACCTCCTGCTGTGCGACGAGCCGACCGGCGCGCTCGAC
>JAFEDP010000571.1 GCA_018241545.1 Pseudomonadota bacterium | reverse complement strand
GAGCGCGCGCTCCACGCGCAGGCTCGAGCCGGCATCGTCGAGCGGGTCGCGCCGCAGCCGATGCCGCAGCGCCGGCGGCGCGACCTGGCGCAGGTGCGAGAGCGCGACGCTGCGCGCGCCCTCGAGGCTGGCCAGCGCCCGCGCCGCGCGCATCAGCGTCAGCTCGCCGCGCAGGCCGTCGGTGCCGAGCTTGAGGCACAGCCGCGCGGCCTGCTCGAGCATCGCATCCGACACCTCCACGCGCGCGAGACGCCCACGCGCCGCGAGGATCTGCTTGCGCACGGCCGCGTCCTTGCGGCGCCAGCGGGCGCAGAACGCCGCCGCGTCACGCTCGAACGCGTCGCGCCGCCGCAGCACCTCGATGCGGCTGGCGATCTCGCCGGGCGTGCGCACGTCGACCGACAGGCCGAATCGGTCGAGCAGCTGCGGCCGCAGCTCGCCCTCCTCCGGGTTGCCGCTGCCGACCAGCACGAAGCGCGCCGGGTGGCGCACCGACAGGCCCTCCCGCTCGACGACGTTCTCACCCGAGGCGGCGACGTCGATCAGCAGGTCGACGAGGTGGTCCTCGAGCAGGTTGACCTCGTCGATGTACAGGAAGCCTCGATTGGCGCGCGCCAGCAGTCCGGGCTCGAAGGCGCGGATGCCCTCGGCCAGCGCGCGCTCCAGGTCGAGCGCGCCGACCACCCGGTCCTCGGTCGCGCCGAGCGGCAGGTCGACGACCGGCACCGGCGCGCGCCGCGTCGGCAGCGGACCCTTGCGGCGTCGCGCCCGGCACTCGTCGCACGCGGCGCCCGCCGCCTCCGGGTCGCAGCCAAAGCGGCAGCCCACCACCACGCGCATCGGCGGCAGCAGCGCCGCGAGCGCCCGTACCGCGGTGGACTTGCCGGTGCCGCGGTCGCCGAATACCAGCACGCCGCCGATCGTCGGATCGACGGCGGTGGCGAGCAGGGCGAGCTTCATCTCCTCCTGCCCGACGATCGCCGAGAACGGAAAGACCTCGCGCATGCGGGCCCGCTTCCTTCGGATGGCTCTAGCGGTGACGGCTAGGGTGCGGCACGGACCGGCGACTGCGCAAGCGGTGGAAGACCGCAGCGCCGACGGCGGCGAAGCACAGGGCGAGCACCGGCCAGTTGCCGACGACCGCGTACGGCGTCAGGCCGCGGTACGGGACCACGCTGCCGCGCAGCACCTCGGGCACGAACTGGCGGCTGCGGGCCACGACCGCACCGTGCGCGTCGATCAGCGCCGAGATGCCATTGTTGGTCGCCCGGATCATCCAGCGCCCCGCCTCCAGCGCCCGCATGCGCGTGATCTGCAGGTGCTGGTGCGGCGCCGTCGAGTCGCCGAACCAGGCGTCGTTGCTGACGTTCACGAGCAGCGTCGCGCGCCCCAGCACCGCGAGCTGCTCGGCGCCGTAGGCGTCCTCGTAGCAGATCGTGGCGCCGAGCCGCTGCCCGCCGGCGTCGAGTGGGCCCTGCTCGGGCGCGCCGGCGAGGAAATCGACGTAGGCGAGGCTCTTGAGCCGCATCCAGGAGCGCACGAACGCCGGCACCGGGAAGAATTCGCCGAACGGCACGAGGCGGCGCTTGTAGTACCACTCCTCCTCCGCGCCCAGCGCGACGAGACCGTTGCGGTACTGGCCGGCCTGGAAGTCGTAGCGCACGAGGCCCAGCACCAGGTCCGAGCCGCGCGCCTGCGCGTCGCGATAGATCTCGGCGAGCGCCGGCACGGCCTCGTGGTACAGCATCGGCAGCGCCGCCTCGGGCCACACGACGAGGCGGGCGCCGAGCGCCTCGGCCGTGAGGCCACGGTAGACCTCGAGCGTGTGCGCGCGGTTCTCCTCCAGCCACTTCTGGTCCTGAGGGATCGCGCCCTGCACGAGCGCCACGCTGACCGGAGCGCCGTCGGGTTGCGTCCACTCGACCCGCTCGAGGGCGAACCCGGCGAGCCACAGCG
>JAFEDP010000570.1 GCA_018241545.1 Pseudomonadota bacterium | reverse complement strand
CGACCACGGCGACCTGGAACTGCCGCGGCAGGCACACCACCGCGGCCGCCGCGAGCGCGGTGGTGGCGAGGAAGTTGGCGTCCAAGCCGCCGCGCAGCGCCGCCACCGAGCGCGCGAGCCCGACCGGCGCCGGCCCGAGCGCGTGCCAGGCATAGAGGCCGACGGCGACGAAGGCGCACAGCTTCACCAGCGACTCGAACGCGATCGCCAGCATCAGGCCCTCGTGCTGCTCGGTCGCCGCGACGCGGCGCGTGCCGAACAGCGCCGCGAACAGCGCCATCAGCAGCGCCACCACGAGCGCCGAGTCGATCGGCCAGGGCCCCGCCGCCGGCGGGCCGCCGGTCATGGCCGCGATGCTGGCGGCGACCGCCTTGTACTGCAGGGCGAGGTACGGCACGGCGGCGAGCAGCGCGAGCAGCGAGACGAGCGCGGCGAGCGCCGGGCTCTTGCCGAAGCGCGACGAGATGAAGTCGGCGATCGAGGTGATGTTGCGGGCGCGGGCCACCGCCACGAGGCGCGCGAGGTACGGGGCGCCGGCGAGGAACAGCAGCGCCGGGCCGAGATAGATCGGCAGGAACGCCCAGCCGTCGCGCACGGCGGTGCCGACGGCGCCGTACAGGGTCCAGGTGGTGCAGTAGACGCCGAGCGCGAGGCTGTAGATGACAGGGCGCAGCCGGGCGTTCAACGGGTAGACGCGCCGCGTATCCCCGTAGAACGCGATCGCGAACAGCAGCGCGAGGTAGCCGACCGCGAGGCCGGACAGCAGCCATCCGGAGAACATCGCACCCCCTCGCCGCGCACGTTACCACGCGCGCTCGGCGCGTCGCGGCCCCGACAGGATCAGCCCGGCAATGCCTGTTGCGAGAACACCACACCGTCCTCGTCGGCGTACGCATGGTCACCCGGCCGCACGCGGGCGCCGAGGATCTCGAGCGGGATGCCCTCGACGCCCTGGTCGTGCTTCTCGCTGCGCCGCGGCTGGACCCCGAGCGCCAGCACCCCGATCGGCAGCGCGGCGAGCGCCACGGTGTCGCGCACGCAGCCCGCCACCACGATGCCCACCCAGCCGTTCTCGTGGCCGGCGGCCGCGAGCACGTCGCCGACCAGCGCGCAGCGGCGCGACCCGCCGCCGTCGACCACCAGCACCCGGCCGCGGCCGGGCGTCTTGAGCAGGGCCCGCACCCGCGAGTTGTCCTCGAAGCAGCGCACCGTGACGACGGGCCCGGCGAAGCGTCGCACGCCGCCGAAGTGCGCGAGGCCCGCCTCGCAGGCCTCGAGGCCCGGGTGGCTGTCCAACAGATCGGTCGTCCGCAATGCCATGGCTCCCCCGATGCGCCGGCAGCCCGCCGGGCGCGGCCCGGCGGCGCGCGCTACACTGCCCGCCCCCAACGCCGAGACCCCGCCATGCTAGTTGCCCGCGATACCGTCGTCACGATCCACTACACGCTCAAGAACGACGCCGGCGAAGTGCTCGACAGTTCCGCGGGCGGCGATCCGCTCGCCTACATCCACGGCGGCGGCAACATCATCGCCGGCCTCGAGGAGGCGCTCGAGGGCAAGTCGGCCGGCGAGAAGCTCGCGGTGGCGGTGCCGGCGGCGAAGGCCTACGGCGAGCACGACCCGTCGCTGATCCAGCAGGTGCCGCGGCGCGCCTTCCAGGGCACCGACGTGCGCGCCGGCATGCGCTTCACCGCGCAGACCGAGCACGGCCCGCGCCAGGTCGTCGTGACGCGCGTGATCGGCGACATGGTCACCGTCGACGGCAACCACCCGCTCGCCGGCCAGTCGCTCAACTTCGACGTCGAGATCGCCGAGGTGCGGGCGGCGAGCGCCGAGGAACTCGCCCACGGCCACGTGCACGGCCCGGGCGGCCATCACCACGACTGAGCGCCGCTCACGCGCTCGCCCGGTGCCGGGCGAGGTGGCGCGGGGTCCAGGAGTGCGGCGCCTTGTGCACGAAG